>RFKI01000323.1 GCA_003694355.1 Bdellovibrio sp. | reverse complement strand
CCCTCAATGTATGTTTCATCAGGCTGAGTCATTTGAAGTCCAATGAGAAAAGAGCGATTTTTAAATACAGATAGTTCATCCAAGAGCTTATGGAGGCGGTAAGGAGTGTCCATGAGCACAATGGGTTCTTTGAGAGTGGATAGTTTCTGAAGGGTTTTTTGTCGCTCTGATGTTTTGCGGGGCAAGAAACCAGCAAAGTAGAAGCTTTTTAAAGGACGCGAGCTCATACTGAGAAGGAGCATCAGGCTAGAGGGGCCAGGAAGACTTGTGATGGGAATATTGTGTTGGCGGCATAGGCGAATCAGGTCGGCACCTGGGTCGCAAAACCCTGGTGTTCCACAGTCGCTTATGAGAGCCACATTTTGTTTTTTACATAGCTCTAGCAGTTCAAGAAGATCTTTTTGAGAGGAGTGTTCATTAAGGGACAGAAGGATTTTATCCAAGGGGACTTCAATGCTTTTTAAAAAACGTCGTGTGACTTTGGGCTCTTCTCCAATAATCACGTCACTGTTTTTAAGGCACTTTATAGCGCGTAAAGTGATATCTTCGGGATGACCTAGAGGTGTGGCAACAACATGAAGGCTCATAGCCCCTTCCAGGTTGCTTGAGATGAGGGTTTCTGAGTCACCTGACTCAGCCCGCTGAAAGAAAGTCCTAGGAAAAACTGAAAACCTCCATTGGCTTCAGCGTTAAGCCCATAATAGGCTCCTGTGATCACGCCAATAGGAAGGTGGTAGAAGGCCGTCATATTTAAAAGAAGCTCAGCTCCCAAGCCCCAAAAAGCTTTTTGGGGAGATGTTAAAATAAAAGTATTTTCTTTATCAAGGAAGAAACCGTCCACCCAGGCCGTATCTACAAAAAAGTTGGCAGAAAGACTTTTAACAAAATAAGGATCGGTGAGATGACCTTTGTAAATGTCCTTAACAGGCATATGGTATTCCAGATTACTGGAGATGAGAGTTTTTCCATAGAACTCTCCAGAGGGATACCCTCTCATAATATGGCTGGAGTTAATAAGAGAAGCCAGATAATTGCCACCAAGGGCCGTGCTCCCCAAATAGGGAATAAAAGCCGTGGGGAGTTGAGGAGCCAGGGAAGTTTGTATTTTCCATGAAAGGTTATGACGAGAGGGAAAAGGTTTTTTCAGGGAGTAAGAAAATTGAGTGTTGAGTTGATCATAGGCTAAAAAATCCTTTTGTTTTCGGTAAGAAACCCACTGAATGTAAAAACTTTGGTTGCCTCCCAAGAAAGGATAAGGGTCCACTTCCTGGGCATTGGAGTATTGAAGCTGGATGGAAGGGCCTGCTTGTTTGACAGTGAGAGGCCCTTTAGAAGAGGGTAAATCGGTGGAGAGATAGCGGCCCCCCACGCCCATGCGCCAGTTATTGCTCAGAGAGGGGATAAAAAAGCTAGCAAAAACATTGGCACTTTGAGTTTGGAGTGTAAGAGCGTTGGCTGCCACAAAGGTGGCTTTGCCGTAACTGGCTCCCAAGTCCACAGGGGTTTCCTGGTTTACATAACTAAGAGCATAGCTGGGTTTTTGGGTAAAAGTATCAAAAGAACCAAAAAGAGAGTAGGTGTGTTTTCCTAAAGGGTCAGACACGGTTGTACTGCCCTGGAACCAAACGCCCCCTTCTACAAAATAGAAAAAGGGAATCCAGTAACGAGGAACCAGGTAAGGGAGAGGAGAGTATTTTTTTTCAGTCACAGAAGGCATCTTGGTCTTTAGCGGTGAAGGCAGAGGGGAGGCTTTTTTAACACGAAAAAGCGGAGAGATATGGGGTGGAGAAAAAGCTTTTGTACGAGAAGAAAATAACTTTAGCCCTTCAGTGGTTAAGCGGCTTGTGATCCATTCTTTAGCACCTGGGTCCCATGTGGCATCGGCCACCAAAGTGGAAGTGTTTGAAATGGCAGAAGCTTGTTGCAGATTTGAGGAAAGATAAAGATTGGGAATGCCCGTTCGGGACGAGATAAAAACAAGTCCCTTGGAGGTCATCCGGGGGCGAGAAACGGAGGAAAAGTGAGGGAGAAGAGGGGTGGCTTTTCGGGTTTTTAGTGAAAAGCGGTACAAACGTTCTTGACCTGTTTTATTTCGTAAAGAAAAAACAAGGGTTGTGGGGTTTATAAAAGTAGGAGAAGACAATCTTTTAAAGGGCCCTGGATCATAGAGAGTTTGAACTTTCCTTGTTTTTAAGTGGATTTGTTTTAAAACCGTTTTCCATCCAGAAAGTTGTACATAGACGGCTTGTTCTCCATTGGGGGAGAGGGCTGGGCTTTGGGCGCGTTCTCCATAGGTAAGCCTTTGTGTTTTCTGGGATTTCAGGTGGTAAATATAGAGATCATTATAGGCATAGTGACGGTTATAAATATCTGTTTTATTAAAAAGAAAGGCTTGGGAATTGGGAAGCCAGCTCAGTGCCCTGACACCTTTGGCGTAAAAGAGGACTTTAAAGTTTTTTTTAGAAAAGCTTTCCTGGAGATGATTTCGTTGAACCAGTCTAACCTCTCCTCCTTTAAAAATTTCCGCAGAGGTGTAAACCAGATAACGTTTATTGGGGCTAATGCTTTGATTAAACTGGCCTGTGCCTGAGTGATGGAAGGCTTTTAAATGCTCGCGTCCTTTGTGCTTGATTTTTTTTATTTGTTTCAGAGTTGTTCTTTTTAGCTGTTTATAGATTTGAGAAAGGTGTTGGGGAAAGGTTTTTCCAGTTTCTTCCACGGCTGGAGCCCTCAGCATAAAAGGGATGCGCCGGGAAAACCTTTGGTTTAGTTTTTCAGCAATAGAAATTTTGTGTTGCGAAAGGATATTTTGCCAAACCAGGGAACCTAAAAGATAGGGCCGCTGTCCAAAGGGCCATTGCGGAATATCCACTTCATTGATGCGGTCAATACTTTCTTTTTGAAGTTGATTTTTTTGAGCCAAAGCTCGCAGAGCAGCATGGGTGGCGGGGCTGGAAAGGCGTCCATAGGGCGAATAAAAGGACTCCATGGCCACAGCAAGGCCTTCCATATACCAGCGAGGTAAAAATCCATTGGGTCTGACAATGGTTCCAATGATGTACTTAAAAGGAGTGTAAAAGCCATGGACAGGGTAAAAATTTAAAATATGGGTGTATTCATGTAAAACCAGCTCAAAAGGCCAGTGTTGGTATTGGGAGATGCTTGAAAAGGGGTCTGGAAGAACGGGGAAAAGGGTGATGTAAGGGTAAGGGAGAAAGGTGGCAAAACCATTGGCTTGATCTGTGATATCCATAAGAACAAGAGGGATTTTAGAAGGAGCTTCAGTAAATAAGTGAGAAAGGACTTTGAAAGAAAGTTCTGCCGCCTTGGCATATTCTAAGGCCATTTTTTTGTGTTTTTTTTCGTAAATAATGGAAAAGTGGTCCGTCTCTAAAACTCTCCACTTTAACTCGGGAGGGGTTTTGGCAAAAAGGGTTGAAGTAAATAAGGCTATCCAACAAAAACTTAGCAAACGAAGGGTTTTCATTTTTTCAAGTATATAGGTTTTGCATAAAAAGGCAACTTCATGTTAGCTCTTAGTATATAAGGAAAATTCTTACAATGACGCAGAAAACAGATTCCCCACCTTCGGTGATCTCTTTAGAGTATAGAGATTCTGTAAAGCAATTTTATTACCTTGTTATTGGAATTTTGATTTTATCAGAGTTGGTGATTTTACGCTTAAATCTTCCTAAAGTTGTCGGAGAAGACTGGTGGTTGGCTTTGGTGAAACTCCTTTTGGCGTCTTCGGTGCCTGTGACCATGTTTGGACGTTTGTATATTTTTTTTCGTCCTGCCATTTTTTCCACCTATAAGCTTTTGGATGATCGGCTTTTGATTTGTTTTAAAAGAAAAGAACGAGAGCTCATGTTTTCACAGGTGAAAGAGATCAAGTTAACGTGGCTTCCACCTCGATTTTTTGGTGGATTTATTGTTGTTATGAAATCTGGAAAAAAATTTTTATTTTTGTCCATCTTGAAAGATAGTCACCTTATATTTGAGGCCATCACTCGTCAACAACGGGATTTGCTTTCAGAAGAAAAGAAAAGAAAGTATCTTAAACAAAGCGCCCATGTGGAAGTGTCTTGGGGGCGTCTTTTGCAAAAATTGACCAACTGGAAAATGATTCTTCTTAAATGGGTGACTTTACCTTCAGGGTTTGCCGCTATTTTTAGCTATTTGATGCCTCAGAGAAGTTTTGGGTATTTTTTCATTGTTTTTTTAATCATTGCTCTTTTTGTTTCTGCCGTTTTGAACTCTTTTGAGGAGGCTCAGATTTTGGATTATCTGGCTGAAGAAGAAAGCCGTGAAGAGGATCGAGAGGCTTTTTTTAGTAAAATAGAAAACATTTTTTTAATGCTCTTTTTTGCTTTGAATCTTTTGATTTTTATCGCATCTGTTTATTTTTTAGCTTTTTAGAATTTTCTAGACTTTTGTGAGTCAAGATGATTAAAAAGGGGGCATGTTTGAGCCCCTCATGGATCCGAAACTTTATAGAAAAAAAAAACCAGCTTATCGGCTGTCTTTCTCTCAACAAGTGGTGCTGTGTTACCAGTCTTTTCCTTACCGTGCTCGAAAAGAGCAAAAACAGGATCATGAAGAGGTGCGGGAATTTTTCTGGAAAGGGGGGCGTGTTTTTCAGGATCACTCATGGACATGGATTTCTGGTTTAGGGGTGGGTGCTCCAGCTATGGCCCTGTGCCTGGAGGAGCTAGCTCAAATGGGCGTGAAAAGACTCATTACTTTAGGGTCCTGTGGAGCTTTAAAGTCTTCTGGTCTTCAGGCAGGTGATGTTATTTGGATTCAGGAGGCCCTTTCGGGAGAGGGGGTGTCTTCTTATTATGGAATGAAATATGGACAATGGATTCGGCCCCCAGGAGAAACCCTTCAGGAAGTTTTAAAAAAGGCTTTTGAAAGTGTTCAACTCACTTACCATGAACGAAAAGGATGGACAACGGATGCTCCCTATCGTCTAACAGGGCAAAGGCTAAAAGAGTTAGAGGAGCAAGATGTTTCCATAATTGATATGGAAGCTTCAGGCATCTTTGCCGTTTCACGAGCTTTGAATATGGAAGCGCAAGTTTTATGTGTGGTCAGTGACCTTCTTAGTGAAGATGAATGGCAGCCTTGTTTTCATCATAAGATTGTAAAGAAAAACCTGTCTTCCTTGGCATCCCTATGGGAGCAGGAAGCGCTTCAAAGAAAATAAGAACAAGTGGGGGGCATGTGTCCGTTTTTCTAAGTCATCTGGTGGATATTTTATGGGGGCCGACTCTTTTAATACTTCTTGTGGGTGGAGGAAGCCTGTTATTTGTTTATTCTCGTTTTTTACCTTTTAAAGGGTTTGGACGGGCATTGACCTTAATTCGTGGAAAGTTTCATCACAAGGGGGAGGAAAAGGCTGAAGGGCAAATCAGTCATTTTCAGGCTTTGATGACCGCTGTGGCTGCCACGGTGGGGTTGGGAAATATTGGTGGTGTGGCTGTTGCCATCACCCAAGGGGGAGCTGGAGCTATTTTTTGGATGTGGGTGGCAGCCCTTATTGGAATGAATACCAAGTTTTTTGAGTGTACCTTATCGGTCATGTATCGTGGTCACGATTATAAAGGAGAGCCCCAGGGTGGTCCTATGTATGTGATTCTCAACACCTTCCCGAAGCGATTTCATTTTTTGGCTTATTTGTTTGCTGCTTTTGGACTTATTGGAACTCTGGTGCTATTCCAGGTTAACCAGTTAACAGCTTTTTTTGTTCATCAATTTCCATGGGCGCGTTTATTGAAGCAGCCTTTTTTAAGTGATGATGGCGTCTTGTGGGGAGTTCGTATTTTTATAGGCTTTTTATGCGCCGTGGTCGTTGGGGGGACTTTGCGGGGAGGCATTCGACGAGTGGGGCAAGTGGCAGCTCGTCTAGTTCCGTTTATGTGTGTTTTTTATGTGCTTTGTTGTTTGCTTATTCTTTTGACCTATCATGAACGGGTGCCAGAAGCTTTTGTTTCTATTTTTAAGAAAGCTTTAAACTGGGAAGCTTTGTGGGGAGGCTCCTTAGGGGCTGCCTTTAATGAGGCTTTTCGAATGGGGGTTCGTCGAGCGGCTTACTCAAATGAGGCGGGAGTGGGAACCGCACCTATGGCTCATTCCAATGTGAAAACCAATGAGCCAGTTAGTGAAGGGTTAGTGGCCATGATGGGCCCTTTTTTGGATACCATTGTGGTGTGTACAATGACCGCCCTTGTGATTCTTACTTCCTTGTCGCCTGCAGAGAGGCTTGGAGACTCGGGTGTTTTGATGACGGTGAAGGCTTTTGAAAAAACATTTTCTTCTTTCGGAGTGATGTTTCTTGGACTCTCTATTTTATTGTTTGCTCTTAGTACCATGATTGGCTACAGCAGCTATTGTGAAAAGTGTTGGAACTTTTTATTTAAAGGCCGTTGGGGGATGACAGAATCCACTTTTATTGGTTTTTATTCCCTGACATTGATGTTGGGGGCTATTGCTTCTTTAAATGATGTGGTGAATCTACTAGATTCAGGTTTTGCTTTAATGGCCTATATTAATATGACGGTGACCTTGTTATTGGCTCCTCATGTTAAAAGGGCTTTGGTTCTGTATTTTAAAAAGTATCCTTAAGAAGCATCATATTGTTTCTTGTGAAGCTCAGGGGTTTTTTGTATGCTGACAAACATCAAAGGAGAGAGTGATGTTATGTGATACCATTTTAGATGCCATTGGGAGAACCCCTTTAGTGAAACTCCATCGAGTTGGTCGGGAGTTGGACTGTGAGCTTTACGCCAAATGTGAATACATGAACCCTGGAGGTTCTATTAAAGACCGCATTGCTTATAACATGGTTCGTAAGGCTGAAAGAGAAGGGACCATAAAGCCAGGGGACACTCTCATTGAACCAACAAGTGGTAATACGGGGTTGGGTATTGCTCTGGCGGGAGCTGTGCTGGGTTATAAAGTGATTATCACGATGCCTGAAAAAATGAGTCAGGAAAAACAGGTGGTTTTGGAGGCTTTAGGCGCTGAAATCGTTCGAACACCCACAGAGGTGGCCTGGGATCATCCTGAAAGTCATATTTCTGTGGCGAAAAAGCTGGAAAAAGAGTTGCCGAACGCTCATATTTTGGACCAGTATGCCAACCCAGCAAATCCTGAAGCGCATTATGAGGGAACTGCAGTGGAAATTTTGGAAGACTTAGGAGGGCAGGTGGATATGGTGGTGATGGGAGCTGGAACAGGAGGCACCATTACAGGAGTGTCTCGTCGTCTGAAGGAAGCTTGTCCTGGGGTGAAGGTGATTGGTGCAGATCCAGAGGGCTCGATCTTAGCTGGAGAGGGTGAGATCAAACCTTACCACGTTGAAGGAATTGGCTATGATTTTGTGCCAGATGTTTTGGATCGTTCTTTGGTGGATGAGTGGGTTAAGACAACAGACAAAGAGTCTTTTTTGTTAGCTCGACGCCTTATTCGTGAAGAGGGCTTGCTTTGTGGCGGTTCCAGTGGTTCAGCCATGATGGCTGCTTTGGAAAAAGCTCCCACTTTGAAAAAGGGGCAAAAATGTGTGG
>RFKI01000007.1 GCA_003694355.1 Bdellovibrio sp. | reverse complement strand
TCTCTACACTTTTTTTCAGTATTAGTTTTCTTTATACTTCTTGCGATGGGGCCAAGAATCAAATGAATAACGCCAGCTCTCTTTTTACTGGCAAAGGAATGACCTGTATTGAGGTGGCTGAAGTTTTAGCCTATGAAAGTTCCGAACCCATTACCTATGAAGGCGTTCTAAAGCCATTGATTTTTGAACCCATCTGCGCTTCTTGTCACTCTCCCTCAGGAACAATGTCAACAAGAAATTGGCTAGATTATTCCACAGCTCAACAGCATGCCAGGAATATCGCGTCCAAGGTGTGGGGAGAGATGCCGCCACAAGGAGCTGAAGTTCGTCAATTAACAACGGCAGAAAAAGAGCTTTTGCAAAAGTGGGTGGAGGCAGGAACTCCAAGAGGAACTGGCCCCATTCCTGCAGTCCTTAATTGTGAGAAATAGAAGAAGAACTTTTTTCTGCTCTCACTTTGAGAGCCAGAAGACCTGAAAGAATTAAATAGATAAAAGAGAGTAAATAAATAATTTCTTTGTATCCTAAGAGGTCTGCCACATATCCAATAGGAAAAGTCATAAGTGGTCCAATAGACAAAAAAGAAAGGCCAATGAAAGAGGCAACACGTCCTCTGAATTCTTCTTTAACAAATAAATGAGTGGTAACTGTTAAGGTAGAGAAAGCCAGGTTGGCAAAAAAACCAGATAGGCTGAGGAAAAAAGTGGCCCAAAAAAGATGAGAAGTTAGCGTGACGAGAATAGAGAAAAAGGGGAGCAGAGGAATAGCAAACCATAGAACTCTTAAAGGGTTTTGTGGTTTAAGAGCCGTGAAGCAAATGGCGCTGAGAAGAGCTCCCAGAGCGGGAAAAGAAAACACATATCCAAATTGTTCCGCAGAAAGATGAAAGGTGATTTGCATATAAGCCCTGAAAACAACAATAACGAGAGGAAACATCAGGCACACATTTAATAGGAGTTGAGAGAGGGTGTAGCGAATACGAGGGGTCTGCCAGATATATTGGAGCCCCTTCAGTAAGTTATGGAAAGAAGAGTGAGCATTTGGACTTGAGGTATTTGCCGGACGCGGTTGAAGTTTTAGTTTCACAAGAAGAAGAATAAGGAACACATAAGAAAGTGCATCGAAAAAGAAAACCAATGCGGGGCCTTGGGCAGCCATTAAAAGACCAGCCACGAGAGGCCCCATCATGCGTCCTGTATGGAAGTTTGTCACATTGAGGGCTAAGGCTTGCTGGAAATCTTTGCGTGGGACAAGTCTGGAGTAAAGTGACTGGTAGGCTGGCGTGTCTAAAGAGTTAATGAGTCCTTCTGCTAGAGCAAACAACAAAAGGTGCCAGAGCTGAATGGGAATAAATAAAACAAGAAGCCCGAGGGAGACACTCAATAAGGCGAAAAGGGCTTTTGTGAAGATCAAAAGTTTTTGGGCATTGAGTCGGTCAACAATAACCCCGCCATGGAGGATGAAAAAGAGCCCAGGGAGGGCTCGGGCAAGCAAGAGGGAGCCCAGCGCCGCAGCCGCTCCTAACTGATCTAGAACAATCCAGGATTTGGCCAGATCACTGGACCAGGTACCAATTTGGGAAAGGCCTTGTACGATAAAAAAAGACCGAAAAGCAGGGTATTTAAATGGGCTGAGGCGAGATTGAAGAAAGTAACGCATGTTGAAAAGAAAAGTAGCAAAGCAAAATCTAAAAAGAAAGAGGAAAAAGGTTTAAGAAAAATTAAAAAATCTAGCCATTTTCAGAAGATAAGGTTAAGAAGGAAGGAAAAAAAGAGAGGTGTTGCCTATGAC
>RFKI01000322.1 GCA_003694355.1 Bdellovibrio sp. | reverse complement strand
TTCCATGAAAATCTGAAAGGAAAATAAAGTCTGATTTTAAAATTTGGGATTTGATAATGCCTATAGAGTTTCTTTCCGAAAACGCATGAAAGGATGTAGAGTTTTCCAGAGCTTGAAAATATTCTTTTTCATAGTTTTGAATTTCTGGAATGACATCCACATCTTTTTCATATTCTTCAATTTTTTTAAGGATGTCCTGGTTTTTATGCCAAAGTTTTTCAAAAGAGATATTTTTTGCAAAAAGAAAAGAAGGCCATAAAAATGCAAGAAAATAAAAATGCCATATTCTCATTGCGCTTTTTCGAGGTAAAAATAAACTTCACTAAAGTTTTGATTCCTTTGGCCAAACCAGTAGATCCCGGAATAGCTTAAAGCAATCAGTTCGTAACTTTCTTGGTGTGAAGAAATTTTTCCTTGATCATCTTTGCTTTGAAAAGTGAACGTTAATTGACAGCGTTGGCTTATTGGATTTTCGGTTATTTGATAGGAAAGATCTGATAGGGTGTATTTTTGTGGATGAGTGAACTTAACTTGAGCTAAAGGCAAAGTATCATGAAAAATCAGTCCTAAAGTGTCTTCTTTAAAGATGAGCGAGCCTTCAACAGCTTTGGGATTATCATCATCCATATCATAGTAATAAAAAGCTTGATTTTTAAAATTCAGGCTTTTGCAGTCTATGTTGGCACCATAAGAAAAATGGGGGATGAGCCACAAACAGAAAAGAAAACTAGCTATTATTTTCTGTTTTTTGAAAAAAGATGATGGGCTCATCCCCTCCCCCCTTGATATTAACCCCTCGGCTCCTAAGATATATCCAATAAAAAACAAAGGCGTCTATTTATATTTTTTTAGAACATGAATAATAAAAGCTTATAGGAAAAGAATCTTGTAACTCATTGAAATTAGTGGTCTTTATGATTCTCTTCTCGAAATTCGGGGGGTTCTTCCTTAGACCGGAGGTCATCCAGTAAAACAGGAAGTCTTTTTTGAAAGGGCTCTTGTCTGATGGGGCAGTCCTTGAGGTCACAGACCTTGCAATAAACTCTTCGACAAGGGTCTAAATGGTAGTTAATTTCTCCATCATGACCATAATCGTTTAAAAAATTCTTTTCAAACTGGTAGATTTTTTCATGAACCATTTTAATATTCCAAAATTCTGGAAGAACAATATGAGCATCGATATGATGATAGTAGCCAGAACGAATCACCTTAACATGATGTATTTGGATGATGCCATTAACGGCATGTTTAGAGAAAACTTTTGAAAGATGCTCAAGTGTTGCAATATTTTCTTCGTCTAAAAGGTTTCCAATGGACTCTCGTATAACTTTTATGCCAGTAAAAATAAGAAGGCTAGCTACAATTAAGGCCGCTACAGGATCGATCCAGGTTTGTCCCGTCCATTTTACAAGGAGAAGCCCTAGAACCACACCAAGGCTGGTGTAAAAATCAGAGATAACATGTTTTCCGCTGGCAATCAGAGCTGAAGATTTATTTTTTTTCCCCATGGAGATCAGGAATACTCCCAATAAAAGATTTACAACGCCCACAGCAAAGACAATGATGGATCCTAAAGAGAGTTCTTTGAGTTCAGAGCCCTTAATCAAGGCGGATATGGCTTCAATGATAATAAGAAGGCCTGCAAAACTAATCAGTCCACCTTCAAAAATAGAAGAAAAGTACTCAGCCTTTCCATGTCCATAGGGATGATCCTGATCTGCGGGTTTAGAGGCATAAAAAATGATGAAAAGAGCTAAGGTGGCGGCCAGAACATTCACGATACTCTCCATGGCATCGGAGAAAACGGCATTGGATCCAGTGAGATTTTGCACCCAAAACTTAATACCCATTAAGAGGACACTGACACTGACAGAAATGATGGCCGCAATAATGCGATATCTTTTTTCTTTTTCCAGGTTTTTATTCATCTCAGACACTTTTTTGATCCCATAAAGATTTAAGCCATTTGAAAAAAGGTTCTCGCCTTAAATGCAGGTCAAAATGATTTCCATTGAACTCGGAGTAAAAATAAGAAGCAGAAAACTTTTCAAAAATCTTTTTAATTTGTCGGGCTCCGTACTGGAGATGAAACTGGTCATAGATTCCCACATCCAGGTAGAAGTGAATTTGTTGAAGAGCTTTTTTCCTTCGAGGTAGAAAGCTTAAAGGATCAAATTTCTTATAAACTTTCCAGACGTTTTTGTTAAGTTGTCCAGTTTGGGGATCTATGGGCCAAAGCACTTCATCTTTTTTGTGTGGGTGGGGTGCATAGCAAAGCCCCATGGCTATGGCATTGATAATGGTATGGGCGTGTTTTTTCTGAAAGAGTTCTTCTTTTTTTAAAAGTTTTTTAATGCCTTTAATGCCTCCGTATTTTTTAATGTAGGGCAAGGCTGTATAAAATTCTGGGAGAAGGCTGGATTCAAAGAAACTATCAGGAGCAAGGGCTCCACAAACTGAAAATATTTTGGGATACTTTGTGCTCAGATGAAGAGCTCCATAGCCTCCGCTGGATCCGCCCATAACACACCAGGAGGAAGTAGGGAAAGAGTGTTTTATGGCGGGGACCAGTTCTTGAATGATGTAATCTTCATAAGCTCCGCAGCCTTTGCTATTAATAAATTGACTTCCGCCCCAGAAAGTCATGGCATCCACGAAGACATAAATAGCCGTTGGGGCTTTTTTATGTGCAACTAGAAAATCTAGAGTTTCTGGAAAATTTTTTTCAAAACTTTTAGGGCCAAAATACTTGGGACCATTTCCTGTAAATCCGGATAAAACAAGAATCACAGGGTAAGAGGAGCGGGGGACTTTGGGAACAAGTAAAGGATTCAGTCTAAGACTTGGATCTCCTAAAGGATTCTTTTTTAAACACTGGCTTTTTATTTCCAGTGTTTTTATTTCAAAGTGTTTTAGACGAAGAATATAAAGAGAGTCTTTAAGCATTTTTTCGGCGTTTTTCAGGGTTAGAATCAGTTTTCTTTTTAAAGACATAATATTTAACACAATTTCTTCCAGACTCTTTGGCTTTGTAGAGCATATTGTCTGCATAACGAACAAGCGTTCGGGCATCAATGTCTTCTGTT
Source organism: Bdellovibrio sp. (assembly GCA_003694355.1). Taxonomy (GTDB): domain Bacteria; phylum Bdellovibrionota; class Bdellovibrionia; order Bdellovibrionales; family UBA1609; genus J124. The sequence goes on along the minus strand of RFKI01000322.1, from coordinate 6,893 downwards.
CCCGGAGCGGTAAGAGCAAAACCAATACTGGCTGTTAACTTCATTTCGTGAAGATCATTTTTAAAAAGGGTGTTTTCAATAGTTTGCCTTAAGCGTTCCGTGAATTTTAAAGCTCCATCTAGGTCAATTTCTGTAAGAACAATCAGAAATTCATCGCCTCCATATCGGGCAGCAAAATCCACTTTTCTAACGTTTTTTTGAATGATCTGTCCAACTTTTTTAAGTACAAAGCTTCCAAAAAGATGGTCATGACTATCATTGACAGTTTTAAAATTATCCATGTCCATCATGATGGCGCACACACAACGGTTGTATCTTGCGGCCCTATTAATTTCATAATCGAGTTTTTGATAAAGTGATCTCATGTTGTAAAGTCCTGTGAGATCGTCTTTTACAACAAGCTCTTGAAGTTTGGCATTGGCTTGTTTAAGATCATCCCGGATGTCTTTTATGCGAAGCTGACAGCGGACACGCGCTAAAAGCTCTAAGGGGTCAAAGGGCTTGCAGATATAGTCGTCAGCGCCAGCATCAAGACCTCGAACAATGGCTTCTTTGTCAGAGTCACCAGAGATAAAAATGGTGGAAACATAATCTTGTTGATCGCGCAGGTGTTTTAAAATCTCTAAGCCATTGATTCCTGGCATGTTGATATCTAAAAGCACAAGGTGAGGACGAGCTGTGTGGATTTGTTTAAGGGCTTCCTCTCCAGAGGAAGCTGTTTTGACCTTATAGCCTTCATGTTGGAGGGTTTTTTCCATGATTTTAAGTGCTGAAAGGTCGTCATCGACAACGACAACGGTTCTGGTTGAGGGAGGCGGTGCACTCATGAAAAAACCTCTTTTTAAAAAGATTTCAAGAAGATATTCTATTTCTTTTATCATGAGTTTCTTTTACAGGAAAGGGTTGATTTCAAGGAAAAATCTTGACTGTTTTATAGATTATAGGACATCTGAAAAGGTGCTAAAGGAGGCCCCATGTCTTATCCTCATTTAGAAATTGAAAAGCGCTGGCAAAAACGGTGGTTGGAGGAAAAGGTTTTTCGCGCGGACAATAATAGCTCGAAGCCAAAATATTATGCTTTAGATATGTTTCCTTATCCTTCTGGCTATGGATTGCATTTAGGGCATGTGGCTTCTTATACCCCAACAGACATTGTGGCTCGCTATAAGCGGTGTTGTGGGTTTAATGTGCTTCATCCTATGGGCTATGATGCTTTCGGCTTGCCCGCCGAACAATATGCCATTCAAACAGGGATTCACCCTGAGGAAACCACCAAAAAAGCCATTGCAAATTTTCGGCGACAGCTTCAATCTTTTGGATACAGTTTTGATTGGGATCGTGAGATCTCTACCTGTGATCCTCGTTTCTATAAATGGACTCAAAAGATTTTCCTGATTCTTTTTGAAAAGGGGTTGGCTTATCAAAAGGAAGTGCCTGTTAACTGGTGTCCCGCTTTAAAAACAGTTTTGGCTAATGAAGAGGTGATTGACGGTAAAAGTGAAAGAGGGGGACACCCTGTTATTCGCACTAATATGAGACAGTGGATGCTAAAGATAACTGCTTATGCAGAAAGGCTTCTTGAGGGACTTGATAAGCTGGATTGGCCAGAATCTACAAAAGAAGGCCAACGTCATTGGATAGGAAAAAGTGAAGGGGCTGAGGTGGAATTTGCTCTCAAAGGTCATGAGAAAAGTTTAAAGGTTTTTACCACTCGTCCTGACACTCTTTTTGGAGCCACATTTATGGTTTTAGCACCCGAACATCCTCTTGTGAAACAAATCACCACTGCCGAGCAAAAGAAGGAAGTGGAAGAATACATAGATAGAACCTTAAGAAAAAGCGAAGTGGACAGGAAAGCCTCTAAAGAAAAAACAGGCGCCTTCACTGGTGCCTTTGCCATTAATCCTGTAAACCAGGAAGAAATTCCTGTGTGGATTGCAGACTATGTTCTTATGGATTATGGCAGTGGTGCTATTATGGCTGTTCCAGCTCATGATGAAAGAGATTTTGAGTTTGCTAAAGCCTTTAACTTACCCATTCGCAGAGTGATTGAAAGTCAGGAGGAGTTACCTTATGACGGCGAAGGAAAGCATATTCATTCTGATTTTTTAGATGGGCTTGATAAGAAGGCAGCCATTGCAAAAATGATTTCTTGGCTTGAAGAAAAGGGTTTGGGCCAAAGAAAAATACAGTATAAATTGCGAGATTGGCTTTTTAGCAGACAAAGATATTGGGGCGAGCCTTTTCCTATTGTGTATTATTCGGATGGAACTCCAGTGGCCGTGGATGATGATGAGTTGCCAGTGAGCCTTCCAGAAGTGGCGGACTATGAACCCACCGAAAAGGGAGAGCCCCCTTTAGCCCGAGTTAAGGAATTTGTTGAGTATGTAAACCCTAAAACCGGTCAAAAAGGGCGGCGGGACACAGATACAATGCCAGGTTCTGCCGGGTCTTCCTGGTACTTTTTAAGATACACAGATCCTCATAACGATAAGGCACCTTTTTCTTTTGAGGCTCAAAAATACTGGATGCCCGTGGACCTTTATGTGGGAGGAGCTGAACACACCGTGGGCCATCTTTTGTATGCTCGCTTTTGGCAAAAAGTACTTTATGATGCCGGTCTTGTTTCCGTAGATGAACCGTTTCAAAAGTTAGCTCACCAGGGCGTTGTTATGGGCCCAGATGGTTATCGCATGTCGAAGTCTCGAGGTAATGTTATTAACCCTGATGAGGTGAGAGAGAAGTATGGCAGTGATGCTGTCCGCACATATATGTCTTTTATTGGTCCTTTTGAAAAGGATAAAGTTTGGGATCCTAAAGGTATTGAAGGTGTTAGACGCTTTTTGGAAAAATTTTGGCGCCTTTGTGTCAATGAAAAGGGAGAATGCTTGGCCACAGACGATTCCCTTCCGGAAAGTATAGAGCGTCTTATGCATAAGACGATTAAAAAAGTTTCAGAAGATATAGAGAATATGAGTTTTAATACAGCTGTCAGTGCCATGATGATTTTTGTAAATGAGCTACAAAAACAAAAATGTCATTCCAGAAAGGCGTTAAAAACCCTTGCTCAATTGCTTATGCCTTTTGCGCCACATTTATGTGAAGAATTGTGGGAAAAGTTGGGCGGAGAAGGGTTTGTTTCTTTGGCCTCTTGGCCTCAGTATGATCCTGAAAAAGTAAAGGATGACAAGGTCACTATGGGTGTGCAAGTGAATGGTAAGATGAGAGGGACTATTGAAATTTCAAAAGACGCTTCAGAAGAAGAAGCACTGAGCCTAGCTAAACAGGTCAAAGCTGTGGCTCAAGCTTGTGGAGATAAGGATGTCATAAAAGTTATTTATAAGCCAGGACGTATATTGAATATTATTGTTAAATCGTAAAGAAGAGATATATGGATAAAACACCAAAAGTTGATTGGGATGTTCAGCAAAGTGAAAGTCTTTATGGCATTCAAGACTGGGGAAAGGGATTTTTTTCCATTAACTCCTCAGGGCATGTTGTTGTGGTTAATGATAAGCTAAAGAATCAAAAGGAACTGAGTCTTTATGAGTTGGTTCAAGATTTAAGGGAAAGAGGTCTTCGATCTCCTTTGCTAATACGCTTTCCTCATATTATACAATCTCGGATAGAGCGTATAAACTCCTGTTTTCAAAAAGCCATTAAGGAATATGAGTATTCTGGAAAATATTTTGGGGTGTATCCCATAAAGGTGAATCAACAAAGGCATGTGCTAGAAGAGATTGTGCGCTTTGGAAAGCCTTTTAATTTGGGGCTTGAATGTGGAAGCAAGCCAGAATTACTCATTGCTTTAGCTTTTATGAAAAATCCTGGAAGCTATATTGTTTGCAATGGCTTCAAAGATCAGGAATATATTGAAACGGCCCTTTTATCTCAGAAGCTGGGTCAAAATACTTTTATTGTTATTGATAGAAGATCAGAGCTGGACCTTGTTGTGGAGGCCGCTAGAAAACTAGATATTCGTCCTCGCATTGGTTTTCGGGCTAAAATTTATAGTCAAGGTTCTGGAAAGTGGATGGAGTCAAGTGGTTTTAAGTCCAAGTTTGGTTTAACCCCTTCAGAGATTGTGGAAGCTGTTGATTTTTTAAAACAAGCTCATCTATTAGATTCTTTGGAATTACTTCATTTTCATGTGGGCTCCCAGATTCCATCTATTCATGAAATCAAAGCTTCAGTAAAGGAAGCTGGAAGGATTTTCTCAGAGCTTTGTTCCATGGGAGCTCCTTTAAAGTTTCTTGATGTGGGTGGAGGTTTGGGCGTTGACTATGATGGTTCTGGGCATGGAGACAGTTCCACCAATTACAGTGATCAGGAATATGCCAATGATGTGATCTCCATTATTCAATCTATTTGTGAAGAAAAACAAGTGCCTTGCCCACATATTATTTCTGAGTCGGGCCGAGCCATTGTTGCCCATAGTTCTCTTTTGGTTTTTGACGTTCTAGGTTCTCATGAAATGAAGGTGAATACAGGGGCTTTAAAATCAGAGCCAGAAGATACACCTTTAGTTAAAGAGCTTTTGTATATTTATGAGCACCTTGATGAAAATAATATCAATGAATTTTATAACGATCTTCAGGAAAAAGGGATTGAAACAAGACAGCTTTTTTCTTTAGGGGGTCTTTCTTTAAAACAAAGGGCAAAAGCAGAGGACTTATATTGGGCCATTGCTCAAAAAATGGCCATTTTGGCAAAAGGCCTAGAAGAGGCTGAGGATATTTACTGGAACTTGCAAGATGAGCTTTCTGGAACTTATTTTTGTAACTTTAGTGTGTTTCAATCTCTCCCAGACTCATGGGCTGTGGGTCAGCTTTTTCCCGTCATGCCGATTCATCGCTTGGATGAATGTCCCGGAAAGAGAGTGAAGCTTGTGGACTTAACATGTGATTCTGATGGTAAAATTGAGAAGTTTATAGATACAGAAACAGATGAGTGGCAAAATTACTTGGAAGTTCACTCCTTAAAAAAAGGTGAAACTTACTATATTGGTGTTTTTTTAACAGGGGCTTATCAGGAAACATTAGGAGATCTTCATAATCTCTTTGGCGATACAGATGCCGTTCATATTACCATGACAGAGTCTGGTTACACTGTGGATTATGTGGTGGAAGGGGATACGGTTACAGAGGTTCTCAGCTATGTAGAGTATTCCAGAGCTGAATTGATAGAAAGCATTCGACTTTTAGCTGAAGAAGGCATTCGTTCAGGCCGACTTTCTAATAAAGAAGCCAGGCTTCTTATGCGACATTATGAACAGGGCCTTTCTGGGTACACTTATCATGAAGGCCCTGAAGGGGAGCTTTAGCTCGCGTGAGGGTCAAAAGCGTCACGAAATCCTTCGCCAATAAGGTTTAAGACCACAAGAGTTAGAAATAAGGCCATCGAAGGAAAAACCGCTAACCACCAGGCAATGGTAAAATTCTTATAAGCTTGTTGAAGCAACTCTCCCCAGCTAGGAGTGGGAGGTGGGAGGCCAAATCCTAAAAAGTCAAGGATGGCTAGAGAATAAATGGAAATGGCAATGCGAAAAGGAGAAAAAGTAAGTGCTGGGCCAAGGGCATTGGGCAAAACATGTCGAAAAATGATTTTAGACCGTTTTACACCAAGGGCTCTGGCTGCTTCCACAAATTCTCTTTTTCTAAGTTTAAGAAATTCAGCTCGGGTGTATTGGCAGATAGACATCCATCCGAAAAGAGATGAAAAAATAATCAATAACCAAATGTTGGCTCCAAATATAGAAATCAAAGTGATCAGGAGTAAAAGGTAGGGGAGGGATTCAAAGATTTCTACAAGTCTTTGTCCTATAAGATCGACTTTTCCTCCAAAAAATCCCATAAAGGCCCCGAGGGCAATGCCTATGGAAAAGGCTCCAAGCCATACCAGAATGGAAAAAATAAAGCTATATCGGAATCCATAAATAAGTCGGGTGAGAACGTCCCGTCCGCGGTCGTCTGTTCCCAAGAGGTTTTCTGAAGAGGGAGGAGATGGATATTCTTCAAGACTCTTATTGCTTTCATTGGGGCCCCACCGTATGGGTGGCCAGAGGCTCCAGTCCTGCTCAGAAAGCTCAAGTTTTCTGTAATCTGTGACAAAGCCTTTTTGCCCAAAGAGAGAGGGGTGATAATAAAAAAAGACAGGAGCATAAAGATGATGTTTGTAATAAAGGAGAATAGGTTTGTTATTAGCCCAGAATTCAGCAGTGATACTAATAAATAGAATTATCAAAAGAATCCATGATGAAATGACAGAACGCTTTTTGGCTTTAAAGCGCCGGTATCTTTTTAAGGCTAAAGGGTTTTTAAAAAGTTTTTCAATCATGAAAAATCAATCCTTGGATCGACAATTACATAAGCAATATCGCTCAAAAGTCGTCCTAAAAGGGCTAATAGGCTTGAAATGGCAATGAGCCCCATTAAAACATTATAGTCTCGACTCAGAGCTGCTTTATATCCTAAAACGCCCATGCCATCGATGCTGAAAAGCTCTTCAATAATCAGAGAGCCGGCTAGAAAAACTGTTAAAAAACTTCCTAAACTGGTCACAATAGGAATCAGAGCATTTCTTAGGGCATGTTTATAGATCACAAGGGTTTCTGGAAGACCCTTGGCTCTTGCTGTACGGACATAATCTTTTTTGAGCTCATCAAGCATGGAGTTTTTCATTAGGAAAGTTAAAACAGTAAAATTGCCAATGATATAGCAGATAAGGGGAAGCACAAAATGATGAATGCGATCCAGAATTTTCCCCCATGTGGACAGGCTATCATAGTTGTCAGAAACCAGTTCTCCAACAGGAAACCAGTCAAAAAAGGAGCCTCCAGCAAAGAAGACGATCAGGAGAATTCCCAGCATAAGAGGGGGTGTAGAGTATAGGAT
>RFKI01000321.1 GCA_003694355.1 Bdellovibrio sp. | reverse complement strand
GTGAAAAAATGTGATCAATTGGGTAAGAAGAAATTCCATAATTTATTTTTTCCTGTAAAAATCTTATTTTAATGGCTTTGTAGGTAATTGGCCACAACAAACACAAAGGGGCCAGCAAAAAGAACGCCATCGATACGATCCAGAATGCCTCCATGGCCTGGAAGAAGGTTACCAGAATCCTTTACATGGGCCTGCCGTTTTAAAAGAGAAGCTACAAGATCTCCAGATTGCCCTAAAAAAGCCACGCCGATTCCCAGAAGAAAAGCTTTGTCCCAAGAAAAGTGCAGGAAGGGTATGTAGCATAGAGCGCCAACAAGACTACCAATAAGGCCTCCTAAAGACCCTTCAAGGGTTTTAGAGGGAGAAACTTCAGGCATCAGAGGGGTTTTCCCCCAGAAGCGTCCTGTAAAATAGGCCAGGGTGTCTCCTAAAAAGGTGGTGAGTAAAAGAAGAAAAAACCAGTGTGGGTGAGGGAAAGTCAGTAATAAGAGGCAGCTGGCTGGCAAAAGAGAGAGGTAAACACCTCCCCATCCGGCATTAGCCAAAAGAGTCCAGAGGGTTTTGTTGTCCATTTTTCCTTGGCTTATCCAGAGAACCCCTGAGGAAAAAAAGACAAAAAACAAAAGCCATAAAGGAAAAGACAAGGAATTTTTATACAGAATAAAGCCTAAAGAACTTAAGAAAAATAGAAGAAACCAGGAAAATAAAAAAATAGATGATGAAAGAGGCTTAATGTTTAAAGAATAGTACTCCAGAACTCCAATTAATATAAACAGAAAGCCAAAGAATAAAAGCCCTTTTTGTTTCCAGAAGAAAAAACAAATAACAAGAATTAAAATAAGAGTTATAGCTGAAAAAATGCGTTTAGTTAACGTTGACATGAGGTAAAACTTGTTCTTGTGTTTTCCCATAACGACGATGGCGTTTTTTAAAGTGTTCCAGGGCTTCCAGGAAATCTTCTTTTGTAAAATCGGGCCAGTATTTGGATGTAATATAAAGTTCACTATAGGCCGCTTGCCAGAGAAAAAAGTTGGAAAGTCTCATTTCCCCACTGGTTCGGATGATGAGGTCAGGAGGAGGAAGGGCGGAGGACTGAAAGAAAGTTTCAAATTGATTTTCTGTAAGATTTAATAGTTCTTGTTTGGAGATTTCTCCTTGGAGAGCCTGAAGAGCCAGTTTTTTTGCTGCCTCAAGGATTTCTTGTTGGCCGCCATAACTGATGGCTAATGTTAAGTGGAGAGTGTTAAAAGTTTGAGTCTCTTCTGAAAGGTATTGGATGATTTTTTGTAAATCTTTTGGAAGGGCTGCCAAATTTCCTATGCATCTAAAGCGGATTTTGTTTTTGATCAGTTGAGGCTGTTCTTTTAAAAGTTGTTTTTTAAAGAGTCTCATAAGGAAGTTCACTTCGTCTTGAGGGCGTGACCAGTTTTCATGACTAAAGGTAAAAAGAGTTAGGTAGGGAAGTTGAATTTCTCTTGCCACTTGAATCATGTCCTTGGCCACTTTGGCCCCACGAATATGTCCATAGGTGCGAGAGTGGTGGCGTTTTTGAGCCCAACGACCATTTCCATCCATAATAATAGCAACATGTTGAAGAGGGGATGTCATAATTTGTACAGTTCTCCAAAGAATTTATTAAATGTCTAAAGGGTCAAGAGGTCTTTTTCTTTTTCTTCACCAAGGTGATCAATTTTTTTAATGAATTCATCAGTGAGTTTCTGGATTTCGTCCATCCACCTTTTTTGTTCATCTTCACTAATGAGCTTTTCTTTTAAAGCCTTTTTTAAAGCATCATTGGCTTCCCGGCGAGCCATCCTCACGCTCACTCGCGCCTCTTCAACCGTTTTTTTAATGGATTTAACCAGTTCCTTTCGACGTTCTTCTGTGAGGTCAGGAACTCTTAATCTTATGACTTTTCCATCATTTTGTGGGGTCATGCCCAAGTCACTTTTTATAATGGCTGCTTCAATATTTTTTAAAACAGAAGGCTCCCATGGAGAGATTAAAAAAGACTTGGCATCAGGGCAGGAAAGGGCTGCAACCTGATTTAAAGGGGTGGGAGTCCCATAGTAATCCACCTTAATGTTATCAATAAGGCTTAATTGAGCCCGCCCTGTTCGAACTTTTTTAAGTTCAGCAGTTAATGCATTGACGACTTTTTCCATTTTTTGTTGGGTTTCTTTTTTTAATTCTTCACTCATTTTGTTCTCCTATGCAGAGGCAACAAGAGTGCCAATGGGGTTACCCGAAATCACACGAGAAATATTTCCAGGAACAGTTAAATTAAAAGTGATAATAGGAAGACGGTTATCCATACAAAGGCTAATGGCCGTTGAGTCCATAACTTGAAGTCCTTTATTGAGGACTTCAATATAAGTTAACTTTTGAAAAAGGTGAGCATCTTTAAACTTCATGGGATCCTTATCATAGATGCCGTCCACTTTGGTGGCTTTTAGAATGATATCTGCATTGATTTCCATGGCTCTAAGAGCAGCGGCTGTATCTGTGGTGAAATAAGGATTTCCTGTTCCCGCCGCAAAGATCACAATTCGATTTTTTTCTAAATGGCGAATGGCTTTGCGGCGAATGTAAGGTTCGGCAATTTCTGCCATTTCAATAGCAGATTGCACGCGTGTAGCAAGCCCTTGCTTTTCAAGAGCATCTTGTAAAGCTAAACTATTAATACAGGTGGCCAACATGCCCATGTAATCAGCACTGGCTCGGTCCATGCCCTTGGCTGATGCAGCCATTCCGCGAAAGAAGTTGCCAGCACCGATGACAATGCCCATTTGAACACCCGTTTGAACGGCTTCCTTAATGTCTTTGGCAATGGAGGTGAGGGTTTCCAAGTGAATGCCAAAGCCCTCTTGACCAGCAAGAGCTTCTCCACTGAGCTTTAGTAAAACACGGCGATAGGCTGGGGCTTTGGACAAGATTTTACTCCTTTAATTGAGCGGCCACTTCTTCAGCAAAATTCTCTTTTTTCTTTTCCACACCTTCTCCAAGTTCAAAGCGTGCAAATCGTCGAATCACAATATTTTCTCCAATTTTTGCAATAAGATCCTGGAGAACCTCATTCACTGTCTTGTCCGGGTTTTTAACAAATTTTTGTTCTAGCAAACAAATTTCTGAAGCCCACTTTTTCAATTGACCTTCTACAATACGATCAATCATTTCTTCTTTTTTGCCTTCTTCGCGGCATTTAGCTACTAAAATGCGTTTTTCTTCTTCTCGCACTTCAGAAGGGATATCCTCTTTGCTGATATATTGAGGAGCCGATGCAGCAATATGAAGGGCTATATCATTAACAAAATTTTTAAAATCTTCATTGCGGGCCACAAAGTCTGTTTCTGAGTTCACTTCCAGAAGAACACCAATGCGTCCGCCACCATGGATATAGGAG
>RFKI01000320.1 GCA_003694355.1 Bdellovibrio sp. | reverse complement strand
GTATTAATATTAAATCGCTCATATTGTCGTCGATAGGCCTTATCTTTCTCTCTGAAAATACTTAGTAGAATCAAAGGTAATGTCATAATACCTACGACAATTAAAACATACCAAGTCTCTAGGTCTCCTCCAAAAAGAGAAGAACCTTGTCCATTTCCTTGAGCTTGTTGATTAAAGTTTGAATACACAGCTTTAACCATACCACAACCGCCACCTCCTGTGGCCAATGCAGAAGCCAAACCTCGATCTTGATTCGAAAAGGTGTAACCTGGTTGAGTTGGTAGAACCGTCGCTGTTTTCGCCTTTTGAACTGCATTTAAAACATTCAAACGCCCTTCACTACTCACTTTTTGACTAAGAGCTCCTACCCCATCCACGTCTCCCAATATAATGCTCTTTATCTGATAACCCAACATCTGAGGTGACTCCACTTTAATTAAAGCAGCCACTCCAGAAACAAATGGCGCGGCCATACTGGTTCCAGACATACTTCCATATTGATTTCCAGGGATCGTGCTAAGAATATAAGAACCAGGGCTTCCAAGATGAACAGAGTTATATCCATAATTTGAAAAACTGGCCAAAACATCACTGTCCGTAGTGGCGGCTACAGCAATCACGTTAGGAACATCATAGGATGCAGGGTACATGGGAGCCGAATCATTATTGGTTGCACTGTTGCCCGCAGCAGCCACAAAGCTAACCCCTTTGTTATAACTATAAACGATGGCCTCATGCAAGGCCGCACTATAACCTGGCCCCCCCCAAGAGTTATTAATGACAGAAGCCCCCATATTAACTGCATAGTAAATGGCTTGAATGGCATCTGAAGTTTTTCCTATGCCATTTCCATCTAGAAACTTTAAGGGCATAATTTGTATTTTAGATTCACTAAATGGAGGAGAATAAATGTCCTGTCCCACACCTAAAATAATTCCCGCTACATGAGTCCCATGTCCATCATCATCTATCATATTTCCTGATTGGGACACAAAGTTCCAGCCATGGACATCATCCACATATCCATTCATATCATCATCAATTCCATTTCCTGGAATTTCTCCAGGGTTTGTATAAATGGAGTTGGTTTGCTGAAAAACCGTGTGATTCAAATCCAACCCTGTATCAATAACAGCAACTATGGGCTTTTGAGAAGGGGTAGACAAAATGCTCCACGCATCTGTGACATGTATGGGAGCACTGGTTGTTGGATAACTGCCTCCAAAACTCTGAACTTCTTGAGCTGTATACTTCTCCTGAAGACCTGTCACAGAGGCTTTATTTACATAGTAATTAGGCTCAACATATTCAACATCTGGATCGTTTTTCAAATCTTGAATCACTTTTTGAACAGAATCATTCGGTGCTAATTTAAAATTATACATATTTAACCGAGACCATGACATCTTCAGGCTCATTTTTCTCTGGGTGATCATTTTTCCCACAAAAGAATAAGCCTTTCGTGCCACACTTCCTGAGCCAGAACCCTTTCCCGAACTTTTTAACTTAACAATCACTTCCCCAGGAACATAATTTTGTCCCCAAAGGTTAACTGAGAAAAAAAGGCCAATAAAAATAAGAAAAGCTTTTTGAAAAGAGGATTTTTTCATCTTTTTATACATTCCCTTCTTTCTTTCAATTATACGGGAGCCATGACCTCAAACGTGAGAAAAAAATAAAAGGATCTCAAATTGAGACGGCTTCGTATTGCCCGATAAATAAAAGGTTATCGAAATGATTCACTGAAAGGGCTCTACTACAATTTGTAGGTATAAAAGAAAAGAATTTCGCCCACGATATCTGTCACTGCCCCTGTCCTTTAAGTGCCATCAAAATCTCTTAGTAATTACACAGAAATCCTGAGGTCTCCCAAAGCCCTAAACACTTTCCTATAGGCAACTTAACTCTAAACGATGATAAGGAGAAACAATAAAAAACACTCTATCTAATTAATTGTTTTTAGGACGATAACGATGTCGTTTTTTTGAAGGCTTCTCTTTATCTGAGTCTTCTTCCTTCATCTGAGAAGCCACTTTTTTAATCTCCTCATCCTCTTCTATTAAGTTCCCCGTCACTGCAAAAGACTGTTCTGATTCTTTTTTAGAACTATGACCTTGAGGACGCTTCTGAGAAGCTTGCATTTTTTCAATTTGCTCTGTGAGATCCACGGTAATATCTCCAAAACAATAAAGCTGGCAGGAAAGACGTCTTTGATCAATAAAATACCCTGTTCCAATTAAACTTAATTCCTTTTGAGAAGGAGGCAAAACATTATGCTCTCCCTCCACCACCCTAACTCGACATTCAGCACAAGAAGGAACGCCCTTACACACAGACTTAATGGCAATCCCATTTTGATGAGCCAGTTCCATGACAGATTGACCAGGCTCAATCTCCAGCTCTACATTTTGAGGCAAAAATTTAACCTTCATAAACCACCCTCAAAAACTTCTTTTTCCCCACTTGAACCAGTACATTTTGTTGTTGAGACAAATCCACCTTTAAATAAACATCAGGAACTTTTTGTTGGTTTATTTTAACTCCCCCACCTTGTATTAAGCGCCGCCCTTCTCCCTTCGAAGAACACATCCCTGTTTGAACAAGTAAGTCCAAAATACCTATAGACATTACACTCAGCTTCTTTTCTGGGATTTCATCGGGCAATCCTTTGGAAACAAAAACCCTTTGAAACTCTTCATAAGCCTTTTGAGCAGCCTCTTTTCCATGAAAACGAGTCACTAGAAATTGAGCTAACTCCACTTTTGCATCTCTGGGGTGTTTTCGGCCTGTTTTCAAATCTTCCTTTAACTGATCTAACTCCTTTGTCGAAAGATCTGTCAAAAGTTCATAGTAACGAAGCATTAGGTCATCTGAAATTTTCATTGTTTTTCCAAACATCTCTCTGGGAGAATCTTCCACAGCTATATAATTATCCAGACTTTTAGACATTTTCTGAACGCCATCCAGACCTTCTAAAATAGGCATCGTCAAAATACACTGAGATGGCAACCCATAGGCCCGTTGCAGATCTCTTCCCACTAACAAGTTAAACCTCTGATCCGTGCCTCCCAACTCCACATCGGCCTTTAAAGCCACAGAATCATATCCTTGTATTAAGGGGTAGAGAAATTCATGGATAGATATGGGTGTTTGAGATTTAAATCTTTTATGAAAGTCATCCCTTTCAAGCATACGAGCCACCGTATAGTGGCTTGCTAACCGAATAAAATCAAAAGAAGAAAACTGGGACATCCACTCTGAATTATAAACCACTTTGGTTTTCTCTGAGTCCAAAATTTTAAAAACTTGTCTAGCATAGGTTTTAGAATTTTCCTGAACTTCTTCTTCCGACAATGGAGGACGAGCTTCATTTTTTCCTGTGGGATCACCAATGCGAGCTGTAAAATCTCCAACCAAAAAGACAACTTGGTGACCCAAGTCCTGAAACTGCTTCAACTTATTGATCAAAACAGTGTGCCCCAAATGAAGGTCTGGGCGAGATGGATCAAACCCGGCTTTAATAATTAAAGGTTTTTGCTCTTTATAACTTTTCTGAAGTTTTTGAAGCAGTTCTTCCTTGGACACAAGGTCCACCACGCCACGAGAAATTTCTTTAAGCTGCTCCTCTGGTGTCATCTCAATTTTTTTCATTTTACCTTGCATGCTCCACAATTCGAGTTTCTCTCACAACATTAACTTTAATTTGCCCCGGATAGTTCAATTCTCTTTCTATCTTTCTAGCAATATCCTTACTAAGCATAGTAGCTTGGTCATCTGTGATCTTTCCACTATCAACTAAAACACGAATTTCCTTACCCGCTTGAATGGCAAAAGTTCTTTCCACCCCATCAAAGCTGTTACCAATGGACTCCAAATCTTCTAAACGGCGAATGTAATTTTGCATTGTGGCTCTGCGCGCTCCAGGACGAGCTTTCGAAAAGTTATTTGCAGCCTGAACAATATGATCCAAAATAGAACGAGGTGGCACTTCATTATGGTGAGCCCGAATGGCATAACATATATAGTCTTTCTCCCCATGCCTTTTGGCAAAATCAGCTCCCACGGTAGCATGACTTCCCTCTACCGTATGATCAATGGACTTCCCAATATCATGCAAGAGGCCAGCTCGACGAGCCGCTTTAACATCGGCCCCTATTTCTGCAGCAAGTAAGCCGGCCACATAGGCCACCTCCATGCTGTGATTATAAAGATTCTGGGTCTCTGCCATTCGATACTTTAAGCTACCAATTAAACTTAAAATATTAGGATGAACATTAGGGATTCCCAAATCAAAGCAGGCCTTCTCTCCATCTTCTTTGATTTTTTTAAAGAGTTCTGATTTCACTTTCTCAACAACCTCTTCAATACGAGCAGGATGAACACGACCATCTTCCATCAGTCGTTCAATAGAAAGTTTGGCCACCTCTCTACGTACAGGATCAAAACTGGAGATCACAACCGTTTCAGGAGTTTCATCGATGATCAGGTCAACACCACAAGCGGCTTCTAAAGCTCGAATGTTTCGGCCTTCCCTTCCTATAATTTTCCCTTTCATCTCCTCACCAGTTAAAGGCATTGTCGTCACTGTTCTTTCCGTTGCGGCTTCACTGGCATAACGGGAAATGGCTGTGGCTAAAATGTAACGCGCTTTTTTTGCCGCCTCTTTTTTCACTTCTTCTTCAACAAGTGCCAATTCAGCCAAAGATTCCTGCCGCACTTCCTCTTCTAAAAGTTTTTTCAATTCTTTTTTAGCCTCCTCTTCAGTCATGCTTGAGGCCTTTTCCAACTTTTCTTTAAGCTCATTAATCTGGAGCATGGTGTTTTTCTCAAGGTCTTTGAGTCGCTGCTCCGCTATAGTCAAACGTTCTTGTTGATCTTCTGCCTCTTTGATCTTCTCTTTAAGCTGCTCCTCTTTTTTGCGATACTCCTTATCCAAACGCTGCTCTTTACTTTTAAGCTGATGTTCCTGTTGCTGAAGCTTTTGTTTCTCCCGACGAATCTCAGACTCTACATTTCTTCGAGCTCTATTTTCAAAGTCCTTCGCTTTCTGACGAGATTCCTTTTCAATGCGAGCAGCTTGTGCTTTGGCTCGATTCAAAATGCGGTCAGCTTCTCGGGCCGCTTGCCCTTTTACCTTTGCATCCTGCATTTGACGATAAATATACAAAGAAAGCACGCCAACAAGGACACCAACCAAAAGGCCCGCTAAAATCGCCAATAAAATTGTGTGATCCATTGTTAATCCCTTTCGTTAAAAATCAAAAAAAACTCTTCTGTCACTAACGCATCCATTAAAACATCATGATCATCTAAAGGAAGAGGCTTCTCACTTACTTGCTGTGCATAGGCCACTCCTATCTTTACACCCTCATAACCTTGCAAAGCTCTGTCATAATAGCCCTTTCCATAGCCTAAACGTCCCCCTTCCCGATCAAAGGCCACGCCAGGTACACACACAAAATGACAATGAGAAAGTGCCACAGGATCATGATTGGATGCCGGCTCCCAAATGCCCCATTGGTTCCTGACCAAGGGCGTTTTACCATAGGTATAGGGATAAAAGAGAAGCTCTGAGCCATTGACTTTGGGAGCCACCCCATTCTACCTGGCCTTTCAAGCTCCTCAGAAAAGACTCTAAAGAAACCTCACTACCATGCTGAAAATAAATAGCTCCCCTTAAAGAGGGGTGGGAAGAAGATTGACCTTCACCCATTAAGTTTAAAGCCTTCAGCAAGGAAGTCAGGTGGAAAGGCAACGCCTCTATAGGCGTTTGATGAAAAGCCTCTTTCCTTTTCTTCAGAAAAGATTCTCGCAATAAAGCTTTTTCCGCTGCCCTACCCAAACCTGTTCTCCTTCAAAATAGAAGACTAATTGTTCTTAGCCTTCTAAGCCTAGTTTGTTGAGTGGAGAATCTTCTAGTTCGGATAGAACATCTTTGGCCTGATTTTCTATGTTTTGAATTTCTTTTAAAGCCGAGCGCTTTAATAAAATGAAGTCTTCAGCAATATGAAGAGATGCCAATAACAAAGCGTTTTGAAAAGAAATCCCTGGATTTAAAGATTGAGACTCTTCCACTTTTTGGCTTACCAGGGATACAAGCTCATTTACGGTTTCCTGATCATGAGAGGACCTTAACTTTAGCGGTAATCCCGCCACTTGAACTTCATACAAACGCTTTTCAGGTTCCATCGAGTAAGTTATCCTATCCAACTAAAAAATTCTCAAAAAACATCACCTATTATTATAAAAGGGCCATGGCCCTTTTATTTTTTTAACCCATTTGCAAATAAGCGTCAAAGGAAGAAAAGGTTCCCTAACCTTATACTATGCGGCATTTTGCATTTCTTTAAAGCGTTGAATACGGCTTACAATGGCTTCCATATCAAAAGTTTCTAGGTAACCACGAACCATCTTGCAAAAAAGTTGTTCTGTTTCTCCCTGCCCTTCCAGCTCCTTTAGAACTGCTTTTATTTTTGTTAAATTAGACAGTTCAGCCGCTTTCTCTAGCCGAGCAATTAAAGGAGAGTTAAAATCCATTCCCTCAAAAACAAATTTTCCATATTCCTGAGGGTCCTTTTCAGCCAAATTAAGGATATTAACCTCACTATCACTTCCTGTACTTTCAGCCGCTTCCATGGGAAGAGTGAAGTAGAACTGAGTGCGTTCTCCTGGGGTACTTTCAACTTTCAAAGTGCCTCCCATTAACTCAACAAGCTGCTTAGAAATACTGAGCCCTAGACCAGTGCCTCCAGCCTTCTTTCCCTCTGAAGCCTGAGAAAATGGTTGAAAAATCTCTTCAATGGCTTCTGGAGGAATGCCCGGGCCATCGTCTTCCACTGAAAACATATATTGATCTGGTTCGGGTGAGGAAACAACCAAACGAATTTCGCTTTTAGCAAATTTCACCGCATTTCCAAGAAGATTTGTGAGAACCTGTCGTAACTTTGGCAAATCTCCATGCACAGCCTTTCCATGTAAATCTTCTCCCACGCTTTTACAGATAAACTGAATATTTTTCCCTTTCACCACTAGATTGAAAACATCATGAAGATCTTGCACCAAATCACAAAGTTCAAATTCTTGTAAGGTGAGTTCCACCTTTCCTGCCTCAAATTTGGAAAGGTCCAGGATATTATTAATAAGCTGCAATAAATGGTTTCCACTACGATAAATCCCGTCCACAAGTTCTCGCTCTCTGGACTGTAACTGAGAATTTGCACTTAGAGATTGAGAAAATCCCAAAATGGCATTTAAAGGTGTTCTGATCTCATGAGACATGCTGGCCAAAAACATAGACTTGGCTTCAGCAGCCGCTTCTGCTTTTTCTTTGGCCTTTTCCAACTCTTTGGTTCGCTGCCTCACCAAAGCATCCAAAGAGCGGTTGATGCCCTCCACATGGTCCTGCTTCCTTCCTGCTAAAGAAGCAAAAAAACCAAGGAAGAATGGAGCTGTATCAATGATCCAAAGTAACTTCTCTGAGCTTTGCGCTTCCCAGAATCCCACACCTAATTGGTAGGCATGTACATAGGTCCCCAAAATAGGGAAAAAGAACCCAAAAAGAGCTCCATAGAACGTGTAGTTCAATGTGTGTAAAGAAAAAGGCCTTAATAAACTTCTCTGTGTCATGGTGCCTTTATCTTCGGGTTTTCTTAAAACAAACAAAAGAGGGCCATCAAAAAACTATTCTTCCGTCTTGTGAAGCAAACTATAACGATCTGTCGTCCCCACAAGACTGTACACATGATTGCTCATAAGCCCCGCAATTCGTCTGTATTCCGCCAAAACGTCCATATGTATGGAGCTGGTATTGATTGACTCTTTTTTGCCGGCAATCAAACGTTCTATATGAGTTTCTCGTAAGTTTTTTTCCAGCACTCGAATTTTTCGTTTTAAATATAAAACTTGCTCGCCGAGACGAGGATCCTTTCTTTGAAAGGCCAAGATGGACAATTCCATCAGCTCAACCACCATCTGGTGCATCTTCTTTAATTCATCCCAGCCCTGCTGGCTAAAATCCACTTTGAGGTTTTGTTTTTTTCCTGCCAAATGAACAATATTTTTATCCACCACATCGGCTGCACTCTCCAAGTCAGCCACAAAGGAAATCAAACGAATCATTTGATCATAATCCGTAGACTCTGAATTTTCCATATGCTGAGTTAAAAACAAACTGATTTCTCTGTTCAAAAGATCAACTTTATTATCTCGCTCTTTAATATCTTCATAGAGGTCTTTGTTTTCTCCTTTAAATAGCTGAAAAGAATCTTTAACCATGCTCAAAACAATATCAGCCATTCTCAACACTTCCCTTTCCGCATGAGCTAATAAAACTGAAGGAGAATCATAAGAAG
>RFKI01000319.1 GCA_003694355.1 Bdellovibrio sp. | reverse complement strand
TTCCAAAATTCCAAAATGAAACATTTACAATTCTTTTGCAGGCTTTCTAGAATGGATGAGTCAAGCATTTACTAACACCATGGGGAGGGGAAGATATGGCCAAAATTCAACAAAGACTTCTTTTAATTGCATTCATTTTTCTCTTAGGAATAAGGCCATCACTTTCCGCTCCAAGTGCTGTGGCAGGGGACAGCTTTTCAGGTGACAAACCAGAAATCACAATTATGACTTACAATGTAGAAAATCTTTTTGATACAGAACATGATCGAGGAAAAGATGACTGGGACTTCTTGCCCAAGAATTATCCGGGGAAAAAGTCAGGGTGTGCTCGTAAAAGTCCTAATTATCGATTCCGTTGTTTAAAAAGTGATTGGACACCAGATAAATTACAAATCAAGTTGAGACAGATCAAAAAAATGGTCACGTATTCAAATGGCCTTCCAGATATTTTAGCTGTTCAGGAAATTGAAAATGAAAATGTAGCTCGTATGTTATCAGATACTCTTGGGTTTAATCGATTTATCTTGGAAGAAGGCCCTGACCGAAGGGGGATTGATGTGGCTCTTTTTTTTAATGAGGACAAGGTGACTTATTTAACCCACCGTATTTGGACTCTACGAGGAGACAGTTTTGAAAAGCACCCCTCAAGGGACATCTTAGGCGTATACTTTGAGTTTCCAAAGGGTGACAAAATGAGTGTGTTAGCGGTTTATGTGAACCATTGGCCTTCTCAGAGAGCCCCCTCTATGAAGCGAGTGATGGCGGCGCAACAGTTGAAAAAATTTCTGGAAGAAGATCGTCGTAAATATGGTTCTGCTTTCCATGCTGTAGTTTTAGGAGATTTTAATACTGTAAACAGAGATTGGCCTCATCCTATCAATTCAGTACTACTAAACCCGTCTTGGATTCATCATCTTATAGATGTTCAGTCTTTGGCTAAGAAATATGGATATTATAAAGCAAACAGTCCGTTAGGTTCTTACTTTTATCCTCCACGAATGGAGTGGTCTTTTCTTGATAGAGTTCTGATTTCTCAAAATCTCCACGATGCAAAAGGGTTAGAGGCGTCCTTGAAATCTTTTTCTGTGATAAGTCCTAAGTTTGCGAAGAGAGCTTTTCGTTATACAAGGAGTGAATCAGCTTTGCGAGGCTCTATGGTGATGGGAGTGCCGATTCGTTATAATCACAATGCATCAGATATTCGTAAGGCAGGATACTCAGATCACTTTCCTATTTCTGTTAAAATTCGTTATCGGTAGAGTGAAGTCGAAACTGCTTTTGAATTCGTAGCAGATTTTCTGGAGGTGTAGTTCGCCCAGAGTGAACAGTGTCCATAAAGACAATATTAATGGAGGGGCATTGTCTCAGGGTGTGTTGAATAATCACTGGCTCGTTTTCAAAAAACCAAATACGAGAATATTGTTTTTCTAGAGTTTTAAGAACTTCTACTTTATAAGTTTCATCTTTTTCAGACTCAGAAGGTTTCATAATCAAATTTTCCATATTTTCTTCTAAGGGGAATCCATGTTTCTTAAGGCTTTGAACTGTTCCATGCATCATTCGTGTTTGATAACGGCCCGTGAGATATATGATATGAGCTCCTGCATTGTAGATGGACTGTACGAAAGGAACGGCTCCCGGGTAAGGGCGATCCAGGTGAAGGTATGTGTCACTAAAAAAGTGTTTTTTCCAAAACTTTTGAACATGTTCAAAGAAAGAAAGGTGAGCTTTAATGGGACTTCTTAAAAGGCTCTCTCTGATACCCCAGTCTGTGGGACGCACCTGTACTTTATGTAAAAGAGGCCATTCTTCAGGAAAGAGGGCTTGAAACTCTGAATCTTGTGAGCAGTCTTGGAGAATTTTTTGAGAACGGGGACTAACATCAAAGAGAGTTGAGTCAAGGTCAAAAACCACCAGTAAGGAAGTTGATTCTTTTGCGGCTTGGAGAATGTTTTTGTGGACTTTAATGGAGTGTGGCATAAAAACTCTCCTTAGTTAAATGGCTCAGATACATTATAAAATTCTGTCTTTATTGGCTACAAAATTAGTAGACCTTATAGATTTAGATGAAATTTGAAACCTCATAAGTCTTTTATGAGATGGGATCAGATACAAGTGAGTTATTTTTTTTCTTACCTATAAAATTAAATCGATTTGTGGCATCCTTTGAAAAGCAGGAAAAGGTGTGACGCAATTTGCCGCTTTATTTTGTAAATGCTTTCTGTTTTGAAGAAGCAGGAGAAGCATTGGGCGGGTCTGTAAAAAAACAATCTTAAAAGGTAAATAATTTTGAATACTTACCAATATCTTGGAGTCCCTTTTTTATTTTGGGCGTGAAGGAGAAGTTTTTGTTTTGGTCTGTTATTTGCTTGGAAAAGCATGATTAAACAAAACACAGTCAGAATTTGTTTTAGATAAAGAAGGGGACAAATAATGAAAGCAAAAGTCAGAGTTTACTCAGGGTGGGTCATGGTGGTGCTATTCTGGGGGAGTTACTCTGTTAAAGCTCAAGAAGTTAATCTGTGTTCAGAGGTCCTTGTTCCTGAAAAAGTGACATTTGAGCGCAGAGAGGAGGGTGAGCTTAATGCAAGAACTCTTTATCGGCGAGAGTTAGAGCAGACCTCTTATTCTTCGGAAGAGGAAAACCTAAGGCTGTTTTCTATTATGAAGGATGAGTCCTTGCCTCAAGTTCAACGGCAAAAGGCCAGAGAGAAACTGATTATCAATAACTTAAAGCTGGTTACATACATTGTAGAGAGAGATTTCCGGCCCACTTCAGAAAGTGAGAAGATGGACTATATTCAGGCGGGAAATGTAGGGTTGATTTTGGCCGTGGATCATTTTCATCCAGATAGAGGAGTTGTTTTTTCCTCTTATGCCTCCAAGGCGATTAAAAGGCAAATCCAGGAGCAGATGGGAAAGCGTTTGGCAGTTTCTATTGATGTTTCAAGGAAAAATATCATTATGGGGCTATATAGAGA
>RFKI01000318.1 GCA_003694355.1 Bdellovibrio sp. | reverse complement strand
GTTCAATATCGCTATGATTATTTAGGGCTTAATAAGTCAAGGTCTATCAATATCAATAAGCGACATACTGTTCTTGTGGCTTTTATACCATCAGAGTTTAGTGGCATAAGGTTACAGTATGAAACCCTCGATGACGGACAACCCAAAAATGAAAATAGAATTAGTTTACAACTTAACATCAGCATTGGTGCACACCCTGCCCATGCTTATTAAACGAGGTGACTTATGAATAAGTTATATACAGTTTATTTATTTATTATAATGTTTTTGTTCTCTTTTAACTCCCAAGCTAAATTAAACATCATGACGACAACAACAAACCTAAAAAGTGTTGTTGAATTTATTGGAGGCAATAAAGTCCATGTGGAGTCTATTTGCAAAGGAACTCAAGACCCTCATTATCTTGAAGCCAAGCCTTCTTATATTCTAAAGGCCGCAAAGGCAGATCTCTTGGTCTCTGTTGGTCTTGGATTAGAAATAGGTTGGCTTCCTCTTATAATAAGAGGAGCAAGAAAACCTCAGCTCAGACCTGGCAATGAGGGAAGCTTTATTGCTGGAGAATATATTGATGTTTTAGAAAAACCTAAAGGAGGAGTCTCTCGAGCTGATGGAGATGTCCATCCAGAAGGAAATCCTCACTTTATGCTTGACCCTAAAAATGCTCTCATTATTGCTGAAAAAATAAAAGACAAGCTTAAAAAGATGGACCCAGAGAACTCAAAAGAATATGAGAGCAATTTCAAATCCTTTTCGAAAAAAATGAATGCTAAGATAAAAAACTGGAAAGAAAGAGTGAAGGCTGGAAAAAAAGTAATCACCTATCATAAAACTCTGACTTACTTTTTTCATCGTTTTGGCATTAAAAATATTTCTATTCTTGAGCCAAAACCTGGAATTCCACCTTCTGCTAGCCACATTCTTAATGTCATGAAAAAGGCTAAAAAAGAAGGCGTAAAACTCGCTCTTGTGGAAAACTATTTTGACCCCACCGTCGCCAAACGCGTGGCCCGCGATGTAAAAGGGCTAAAAGTGGAAATTATTCCTGTAGCTGTTGGAGGAGAACCAAATATAAGAAATTTATTTGACCTTTATGAAAGACTTATCTCTGCTATTGAGGAGAAATAAAATGGATGTCTTAACTTTTTTCCTGCCACCATTTTTTATGTGCTTAATTCTTGTAGGAATCCATTGTTACTTAGGACTTCATATTCTTAAAAGAGGTGTTATTTTTGTTGACCTAAGTCTTGCCCAAGTGGCAGGACTTGGCTCAACAGTGGCTCTTTTTTTTGGAATTGAACATCATTCAACAGGAAGCTACTTTATTTCATTAGGACACACTTTTGCTGTAGCTGCTCTTTTTGCTTGGGCAAAAAAATTTGAAAAAAAAGTATCTCAAGAAGTTTTAATTGGTATTGTTTATGCTCTAGCATCTGCTTCTGTTATTCTCGTAGTTAATAGCCTCTCTCATGGAGCTGAACATATAAAAGAAATCCTTGTCGGGAATATCCTCTGGGTTTCATGGGAAGACGTACTGAAAACAGCGGCCATTTATTCTGCAGTGGCAAGCATCCACTACCTTTTCAGAAAACAATTTATTGCTGTCAGCTCAGGCGAAAACATCTCTCACAGAACATTTTGGGATTTTCTATTTTTTGCATTGTTTGGAATTGTTATCACCTCATCTGTTGGAGTTGCTGGGATATTGCTGGTATTCTCATTTTTAATTGTTCCCGCATTGATTAGCACATTTTTTAAAGTCCAAATGAAAGACCAACTCATTTTAGGTTGGATTTTAGGATTTTTAATTTGCATCATAGGGCTTGCTTTTAGTTATAAATGGGATTTGCCTGCTGGAGCTGTTCTTGTGACTTGCTTCACTTCCATCCCTATTCTCATGCTACCCTTTCTTAATAAAATCAAACCCTCTTGACGAAGAGATCAACACAAGTGTTCTCTGATTTAAAAACCAGGTTTTAAATACAAGTGCTTTAAAGGTTTAAAGCCCCCTTAAAGTTAAGACAGGCTCTAAGCCTTAGCTGGGAATTTTTTCTACAATAATACCTCAAACACAACAAGACTCTGAAGACTCATTTTCATCATGAAAAGCTTTAAAAGCTTTTAAAGCCCACATTTCGCCTACACATCCACCCATTGTTGAAGCCACAGCCATCGCTTCACCCATTTCGGATTCTGTGACACCAAGCTCTTTAGCTTTTTGAGCATAATATTTAATACAAGGTTCACACTTTGTAGAAATAGACCATAATAGAGAAAAAATCACCTTTACCTTAGCAGGCAAGGCCCCATCACTATAAATGTTCTTTTCCCTCATTTTTTGAATGTCTTTAGGAGAACCCTTTGTGGCTTTAGCAAATTCTTTTAAAATATCAAAAGCAGGATCTATTTTTTTTAAATTCATAAAAATCTCCCTTAAGAAATTTTAGTTTTTATCCTTTAGTAGGACTACATTTTTTAGGAATAGCTTTATAACCAATAGAATCTATTTTTTTCTTGATTGTCTCTACATTTGTTTTTTGAGGGTCATATTCAACAGAGGCACTTTTATTTTCTAAAGAGGCTTCCACACTAAAAATACCATCCAACTTTTTCACTGAAGCTTTAACAGTCAGAGGACAAGTGGCACAGGTCATCCCCTCTACACGATAACAAGCTCTCTTCTCTTTTGCCAATAAAGGAACTTGCAAAGAAAATACAAAAAAAACACTCATCAAAAGCTCTTTCATTTCTTTCCTCCTTTTTAAGAAAATAAAATTGGAATCCAATAAGGTGACGTAATTCCTAGAATAGCTACAAGAAGCCCCGCCCAATAAGCCACTATCATCTTCCGATATTTTTTAGGGTCAGCACAAATAGAACCCGGCTCACACACCTTTTTCTTTTTATAAAGCAAATAACCAGAGACCCCAAACAAAGTTGCCACAACAAGAATCATTGGAATCCGTAAAACATCTAGTTTCGAAAGAGCCGCAGCTCCTGAGACACCTAAAAGAGTTAAAATAAGAGGCCCTACACAAC
This sequence comes from Bdellovibrio sp., assembly GCA_003694355.1. Lineage (GTDB taxonomy): Bacteria > Bdellovibrionota > Bdellovibrionia > Bdellovibrionales > UBA1609 > J124. The sequence continues at coordinate 5,301 of RFKI01000318.1, read as the reverse complement.
ACAATGAAGCCGTAAAAGCGGCAAGAATACCACCACCAACAAACCATTTTGATTTATTTTCAATAGGCTCCATAAAAACCTTCTTTACAAAAACAACCCTTATATTTACATTGTAAGGGATGTTCTATAGTACCAGGTCAAGAATTTTTAACTCATTGAAATAAGAGGGTTTTTATGAGAACGGGTGAATTTTTAAAAAAAACAGGGATCAGCAGAGAAACACTTCGTTTTTATGAGAGAAAAGGTCTGCTTCCTGCTCCTCCAAGGACCTCCTCTGGATATCGAATATATTCCACAGCGCTTATACAAAGGCTGAAGTTTATAAAAACAGCCCAACAAGCAGGATTTACTTTAAAAGAAATTAAAGAACTCCTAGAACTTAAACAAAAAAAAGTCTCCTGCCGAGAAGGACGAAACATTGCCTTAAAGAAAAGGGAAGAACTTCAACAAAAAATGAAAGCCATCAGAGAGATGAAAAAAATATTAAATCGATTTATCCTGAAATGTGAGGAAAAAGGAAAAAAGGGTCTCCAACAACAATGCCACTTCTCTTTTGATGAAATTTAAAGATTCTAATAAACCTTTAAATCTTTTTTCAAATAAACTCTAATCAAAACGCAAAGGCGCCACTTCACCAGTTTGCAGCCAATGGCGATAATCTTTCATAATCAGATTATGATCAAAAACCAGTGAAGGCAGGTGGTCAAGATCAAATAGGCCTATATTTTTAGCATCATCTTTTGCTTCTGGGCAGCCTTCAGCATCTGCTATATAAACAACACTGATCGCATGTCCACGAGGATCACGACGAGGGTCAGAATAACATCCCAATAAACAAATGAGATTTACCTTCAACTGAGTTTCCTCTTGAGCTTCTCTTATGGCAGCCTTTTCCAAGCGTTCCCCTACATCCACAAAGCCACCAGGCAAAGCCCATCCATAAGGGGGATGACGCCGCTCAATCAATACAATCGAAGACCCTTTTCGATCTGCCATCCGTATCAAAATATCTACAGCAACCAGTGGAGTTTGAGGTTTCATCTTGACCTCTCTTTAAAAAAGCCTTTTGATGAGTATAAAAATCAAAAGGTTTTTGGTCCACAAATTTAAATTTTAAAAGTAATATTAAAAAAACAAAAAGCTTCTAGTTTCTAAAAGAGATTTTTATGAAACCAAATATCTTATTCCTATGCACGGGCAACTCTTGTCGATCTCAAATGGCAGAAGGGTGGGGGAAAGCCCTTAAAGGCAATCACTACAACTTCTTTTCTGCAGGAGTTAAAAAACATGGTCTTAACCCTAAGGCCGTTCAAGTTATGAGGGAAGTCGGCATTGATATAAGTCATCATCAATCCAAATCTCTTGACGAACTTCCACCTGTAAAAATGGATATTATTTTTACAGTCTGTTCTGATGCTCATGAAAATTGCCCTTACTATCCAGGAAAAAAAGTAATTCATGTGGGATTTGATGATCCCCCAACGCTCACTCAAGGCATGAAAAATGAAAATGAAATCCTCTCTGTGTATCGACGCGTTCGAGACGAAATCAAAAAAATGATTTTAAATATTGAAAGCTATATAAAAGAAGGGACCTAGACTTGCTTTAATTAAAGCCCTTTTGTTAACTGGCAAAACCTCTTCCACTCTTTTGAGTCTTGTTGTCCTTGACAGTTCTGGTGATTCAAAGCAGCCATAAAATCACCCACTTTTCTATTCACACAAGCCACTTCCAAAACCGCTTTACGATCCTTCAAGGAAGGGTACTGAAGAAGGAGGCTGTCTAAAGGCTTTTCGCACAAGTCCACCGCCATTGAAGGTATGTAAGATCTTCCTTTAAACCGATTTGATTGATAAAAATCTTCTGCTGCTTGTGCGACCGAAGTAGCTACCAAAGCCACCGAAGCTGTTGCTGAAACAACGGGAAGCCGCGAACTAAATACTAAAAGAGGTCGTGACTTTAAAGCATTCTTTCCATAATACTCTATCACTTTCCATGTTGTATAAAGTCCCATTCCACTTAAAAGAGCAACAGGCAACTGTACTTGAGCCTCTTGAGCCGCCCTTTCTAAGGCTCCTTCTGTAATTTCTTTTGAAAACACCAAATTCTGTAAAGCCTTAAAACCCAAAACCATGGATAAAGAAGGAGTCACAGGGTTCAAAATATCTTTGAGGTTTTCATCACTAACACCATTATCAGATACTCTAAAAAGTCCAGAAGATGGCACATCCCATGTTGTGGCATCACCTCCTGAAGACCAAGAGTCCCGCCGGTCATCTTCATAAGATGGGTTTCCAAAAGAATCTGTCTCTTCTGTATCCACCACACTATCTGGGGTTGGAGAATCTTCGGGTAGGTCTTTAGGTGCAGCCCATAAAATATTTACAGAAAAAATAGCTATCACTAAAAAAATCATCTTTCTCATACGTTCCACCTCTTCTATTAAAAAACTCTATTTAGATTAGACTCATAGCATAAAAAACTTTCCTTTTAAAGGAAAGTTTTTTTAACTATTTGTATTTTCATTATTTTTTGTAATTTTTTCTGAAAAAAGCTTTTCATATAAATGGATAGCCGCTTCGAGACTCTTGATGGCATGAGTGGGGCCCAAGAACTCCTCAACCACCACTGTCTTTCCTTCCAAAGCTTTATAGTCTTCAAAAAACCGCTTCACCTCTTCCATGCGATGAGGAGGAAGTTCTGTAATGGAGCTGTAATGGGCATATTCAGGATCATTGGCATGAACTGCAATAATCTTATCGTCAGACTCCCCTTGATCACTCATCTTCATTAATCCAATGGGTTTAGCCATTAAAATGGTCAAAGGAAAAACAGCTTCTTGCCCTAAAACCAATACATCTAAAGGGTCATTGTCCTCACAATAAGTTCGAGGAATAAACCCATAATTTGCAGGATATTGAACAGAGCTAAACAAAACTCTATCCACTCGAATTAAGCCAGTTTCTTTATCCAACTCATATTTATTTTTCGAACCCTTAGGAACCTCCACAATGGCTGGAAAAAGGTGTGGCACCTCTGAACCTAACTGAACATCATGCCATGGATTCATAGTGGATCTCCTGCTTTTTATAGTCTTACAACAATTTCCTTGAACCGTCTAGGCCCTCACCCCAATCTCCCCTAAGTCTTCGGCAGATCTAAGGCGGGAAGAGTTTTCCTGTGATTCTCTCGCCACAAGATTCTTTCTGAAATGCCTGTTAGAAACTTCTGCAGCAAAACCGTCTCTATCAGAGTTTTCATTTTATTTACCCTTCAAAAACATGTTATACCTTGAGGCTATGAACCAAATTTTAAAGCTTTTACAGGAAAGGATCGTCTTTCTCGATGGTGCTATGGGGACTATGATCCAAAAGCATAACTTGCAGGAGGAAGACTTTAGAGGAAAGCTTTTTAAAGATCATCCTCAACCGCTTAAAGGTAATAATGATCTTCTTTCCCTAACACAACCTGAAATTATTCTGGATATTCATAAACAGTATCTCTCTGCAGGCGCGGATATCATTGAAACCAATACCTTTAGTAGTACCTCTATTGCCCAAAAAGACTACCAACTGGAAGATCAAGTTTATCAGCTTAATGTGCAAAGCGCTCGGCTAGCCAGACAGGCTATTCAAGAAATGGGCCTTGAAGGTCAACGATTTGTTGCAGGTTCCCTGGGGCCAACAAATCGTACCGCCTCTATGTCCCCCGATGTGAATGATCCAGCTTTTAGAGCCATTACCTTCAATGAACTGGTTGAAGCCTATAAAGAACAAGCCCTGGCCCTTCTAGAAGGTGGAGTTGATTTTTTACTTGTAGAAACCATCTTTGACACACTGAACGCCAAAGCGGCCATCTTTGCCATTGAAGAAGTGAACCAGAAACAAGTACCCCTTATGCTTTCAGTAACCATTACGGATCAATCAGGCCGCACTTTATCGGGGCAAACCATTGAAGCTTTTTGGAACTCAGTAAGACACTGTCGTCCCCTCTCCGTAGGAATTAACTGTGCTCTAGGAGCTCAACAAATGCGCCCCTTTATGGAAGAACTTTCACGCCTTGCAGACTGTTACACTTCCTGTTATCCAAATGCCGGGCTCCCTAACCCTTTAAGTGAAACTGGCTATGACGAAACTCCAGAAGACACTTCTGAAACCTTAAAAGAGTTTGCACAAAGCGGCTTATTGAACCTGGTGGGCGGATGTTGTGGCACCACTCCAGAACACATTCAGGCTATTCGGGAAAAGCTCTCTTCCATAAGTCCAAGAAAAAAGCCCAAAATCACTCCAGCTTTAAGACTAAGCGGTCTTGAAGCTTTTAACCACATTCAAGGCCCTGAAGCCCCTTTTATTGTTGTTGGAGAAAGAACCAATGTTATGGGGTCTCCAAAATTTGCAAAACTGATTAAAGCCAATGAGTTTGAAGAGGCTTTAAAAATTGCTGCTCACCAAGTTGAAACGGGCGCAAATATCATTGATGTCAATTTTGATGAAGGGTTACTGGATAGTGAAGCTTGCATGCGCCGTTTTTTAAACCTGATTGCTGCAGAACCAGACATTGCCAAAGTGCCCATTATGATTGATAGTTCAAAATGGTCTGTTTTAGAAGCAGGACTCCAATGTGTTCAAGGAAAATGCATTGTTAATTCCATTAGCCTAAAGAATGGAGAAGAGGAATTTCTCAAGCAAGCACGCCTCATCAAACGATATGGGGCTGCGGTGATCGTTATGGCTTTTGATGAAGAAGGTCAAGCTGTCACCAAAGAGAAAAAAGTTGAAATCTGTCAACGCGCTTACAAGCTTCTTGTCAAAGATGGATGGGACCCTCAAGACATTATTTTTGATCCGAATGTTTTAACCATTGCCACAGGCATCGAAGAACACAACAACTATGCCGTCAACTTTATAGAAGCTGTTAAGGAAATCAAAGAAAGTTGCCCTGGTGCTAGAGTAAGTGGTGGCATTAGTAACATTTCTTTTTCTTTTCGTGGCGTCCAACGAGTGCGCGAAGCCATGCACTCTGTTTTCCTATACCACGCCATTCAGGCTGGGTTGGATATGGGGATTGTCAATTCCGGCATGTTAGAAGTTTATGAAGAAATAGATCCTCCCCTCAGAGAAGCCGTAGAAGCTGTGGTCCTTAACAAAAATCCTCAAGCCACGGAAAATTTACTTGCCCTATCTGAAAACTTAAAAGGTCAAAAAACCAAAACAGAAAAAACTCAAAAATGGCGACAACTTCCTCTGGAACAACGAATTTCCCATGCTCTTGTAAAAGGCATTGTGGATTACATTGAAGAAG
>RFKI01000317.1 GCA_003694355.1 Bdellovibrio sp. | reverse complement strand
ATTTCAAAATCTACAGGAAAGAGAGTTGAAAAGTGGGAAGGCAAGAGAAATATGGTGGACCTTTATGATCTGGTTAAAAGATATTATTATGATCCTTATACAAAGGGCTCTAATTCTATTAAATATGTTTTGCCTGCTATTTTAAACTCTTCTCAGTTCTTGAAAGATAAATACTCTAAGCCCATTTATGGGGCTGAAGGTGGTATTAAAAGCTTAAATTTTAAGGACTGGACGTGGATTCAGTTTGATGGAGAGAAGGTTAGAGATCCGTACACTTTACTTCCTCGCCTTTTTCAAGATATTTCAGAAAAAGACCTTAAGCTTCTTCTGAGTGAAGAATATGAAATCAAAAATGGTGGAGCGGCCTTAACGGCCTATGGAAAATTGCAGTTTACAGAGATGACAGATTATGAAAGGAAAGAGCTTGAGGGGGCCCTTTTAAAATATTGTGAGCTTGATACTCTGGCTATGGTTATGATTTATGAGGGTTGGCGAGAATTGATTGCAGAGAAATTTAAAGAAGTGGCTTAGTCACTTGTTGAACAAGATCTTCTTGAGAGATTAGTCAGATGGTTCAATAAAAGAAAAGATGTTCCCCTTGTTGAAGTGAAAGCGAAACTCATTGATAAAATAAAATCTGAATGTGAGCGGAGAAAAATTTCACAAAGAAAATTGGCTAGCCTTGTGCCGGTCTTAACTCACGATCGTGTTTCAAAAATTTTCAATGGACAAGTTGGGCATATGACTGTTGATAAACTCATTGAGATACTTTCTCACCTTAATATTCGTGCCAATATTTCCTTTAGGAAATCCAAAGCCGCTTGATTTACTTGAAAAAAAGATGCCCTTTGTGGTGATAGGTTTTCAGATATAAAAGAAGCCGCTGGACTTGGAACTTATGTTCTTTGTCACAGTGGCGATTTAGTGGTCGGCGGTTCGCCTACCATTGGAAATGGTCGGGGAGACAGGATTTGAACCTGCGACCCTCTGGTCCCAAACCAGATGCTCTACCGGGCTGAGCCACTCCCCGAAGGTTTGATCATTTTTTAAGCAAAGACTTAAAGATTGGGGGTCATCTTTGCTTGTGTCCTTTTGAACTTTAATCGTTGGTTAAAAGTTATATGAAATTCGTATGGGACAGGTTTTTATGACAGTCAACATAAATTATTGGGCTTGCTATCTTTTTGTCCTAACGCAGGGCTTTAAAATCCATAAAAGTATTGCCTAAGCGTTAAACCCGACTTTACGATGTAACCATATGCATTAGCTTGAAGAGCTCAAGTACTGTGAGGATATGAGTGCCTTAAAACCACTTGACTTTTTAAGAGAAGGAACAACATTAAGGATTGTTTTAAAGGTTTTAAGAAAAAAGAAACAACAAAGAAAACAACTAAGGAGATACCTATGAAAAAACTAATTACAATTTTAGCATTGCTGGGTTTTGCTCACAGTGCATTTGCTGATGGGGCAGAGTTTAGTCATGACGGAGAATTTCGTCTTCGTTATGGAAACGTAAAAAATGATAATACGAATGCCACAGATGGTTTTACTGAGCAGCGTTTTAAATGGGGCACTACCTTTCGGGCTGGTGAAAAGTTCACTGGACGTTTAAGTGTAAATGTAAACAGTGATTGGGGGGAAAGCACAAAGGCTTCTGATCAGTTTGCTACAGACACTTCAGATGCCACTTTGGTGGTGAATGAAGCTTGGGGTGCCTGGATGGCTTCTGACCAGTTGATGTATCGTTTTGGTCGCGGTTGTTTTACTTTGGCTGATGGGTCTGTTATTGGTTGTAATGAGTGGGAGCCCAATCAAAAGGCTTTTGATGGTGGCTTAATCACTTATGATGCTGAGTTTGTTAAAACAAGTTTTTTTGGTGTTCAGGGTGTTGAAATTAACAATGCTGGAACTTTGCCAGACGATGACGTGTTCTTTTTGGGAGTGAGCTTTGATTTTAAAACTCTTCCTGAGTTTCTTAAAACAGCAAACCTTCATTACCTTAGTGTTGCAAACCAAGGGTATGACTATCAAAATAAAAAATATGATAAAAATGCCAGTGGTACCCAATCTCGCTACGGTTTAACTCTTGGTGGAGACATGGTTGGAGTTGATTATAAATTAACTTATGCTGCTATGTCTTCTTCTCCAGACCTTTCGGGGGCTCCTAAGCAGTCAGGAAGCATGATTGATGCTGAAGTTGGTTATAGCATGCCTGATATGAGGAATTTCCGAGTATGGTTCGGTTATCACACAGATTCTGGAGATGACTCTAGCACAACAGATTCTGAAAAATATGAGTCTTTCCATGAAAACGTTCATGAGTACGCTGGAGAAATGGACATTTTTGGTTTCGGAAACCTCACCTACATGAATGTTGGACTCGCTTTAGATCTTATGGAAAACACGAACTTGAAGTTGGCTTATTACAATTTTTCTGCAACTGATAAAGATGGCAGTACAGATGTTAATATTTTAAGTTCTTTTTATAGCTATAGTGGCCTTGGAACTCGTCAGTCAGGGCAAGATGCTTTGGGTACTGAAATCGATCTTTCTGTTAGCCATAAATATTCTGACAATTTCATGATCACAGCTCGTTATGGTCAGTTTACTCCTGGAGATGCTTATACAATCACTGACTCTATCAGCCTTTTCTTTCTAGAAGGAAAGATGACCTTCTAAGAAAAGGGTGAGTGCTTAACGGGTTTTAAAAAAAGGCCGAGGTGATCTCGGCCTTTTTTATTGCAACTTTTCTTAAGGGTTTTTAGGATTTAAGGAAAAGGGGTTTTGAGATGAAAAAAAGAGTTTGTGTGGCGTTGTTGTTAATGAGCGAGCTGCTTTTTGCTTCATCTCGGATTCGTTTAAACCCTGTTTTAAAGCAAGCTTTAGCATCTGTGCTGGAAGCGGCAACGCAACTGCAGGAAGCTCTTCATGATGGAGAGAAGGAAAAGGTAGAAGAGCGTTTTGACGTTTTAATTCAGGAAGTGGAATTTGCTAAAGATAAAACGGGTCTTTCTCCCGATATTCAGCCTCATTTGGATCGTATTCTAAATGCTGCAAAAATTGCCTTAGATGTTGGTCGAAGGGAGAAGGGGAAAAAAAGAGTGTTTTATCTAAAAAAGGCTTATAAAAATATAGTCCAGTTAAGACAGGTTTATCGTGTGGGAAAACAGCGAGTGTTTTTCTGTCCAAAAGATAAGGCTGTGTGGGTTCAAAAAGGGTGGCGGCCGAAAAATCCTTTTCATCCACGGCAGTATGGCTCTTGTGGGAAGGTGATTCAATAAATATAAGGGGGCCTTTTTGGAATCATGGCTAAGACGCTTTTCAGTCTATACCATTGCCAGTGTTATTATTGTTATTGGCGTCTTTCTGATTGTGATCTTGAATCCTCCAAAAACAATTTGTGATGCTCAGGTGGAAAAGTTTAAAGAGGCTCAAAAAACTTTTCTCTTTAAAAAAGAAGCAGGAAAAACCAAATCCGTTCGTGCCGTTGAGCTTTGTAAGCACACTTCAGCTCCAGGAGGGTGTTATGAGCTTTTTATGAAAGTGCGAGAGCTTTTTGATGACCTGGATGCTGTTGATGAAAAATGCCTGGAAAATGTGGTAGGAATCCCAGAGGTTAAAAACTTGTTGTGGGAAATGGTGCATATTTTTGTAAAGCTGGCCTGGATTGAAAACCGAGAAAATCGTTTTTTAAAAAGAACAGGATGGTTTGATGCCGCGGACTTAAACTTGTTTTGTCGTTTAAAGCGGCGCCTTCAACTTTATTATGGATCACCATCTTGGGAGGCTCAGAGAGAGAACTATTTACAAGAGTTTTCACAAAGTGAAAAAATCTCCCGCAAAGAAGCTTGGAACCGGAGCCTTTTTGCCATTGATTGCATGAGGTATTTATGAGGGACTTATTTTTATTCTTATTTCTTGAAGTTTTAGCTGCAATTAATGCAGCAGTGAGTTTTAGCTATTTAGCTACCCATGGACGACTTTTAAGTATTTTTGTGGCAAGCAGTGGCTTCTTGTTGGTTGGGGCTGTTATTATTTATAAAACTTGGAAGAACCCTCGAAAATTTAAAATGGCTTCTTTCTGGATGGGACATGTGCATATGTGGGTGACTTCTGTGCCTATGGTGGTGCACCGGTTGTTAGACCTTAATTTTACCAGTGAGTCTATTTTAGGCGTTCCTGTGTCTCAATTTCATGCTTTTGCCCAATATGTTTACTATGGACTGATGGTTGCAACGGTTTTTGATATTTCTGTGGAGGTCTTGAGAAAAAAGAAATGACCTCCATTTCTGCTTTCATTTTTTGTTTTTAGATTTCAAAAGGCTTGGGTGAGATTTGTTCCACACGACCTCTTTCGTCGTAGGCTTTGGTGCCAATAGGAAGGAGAGCCAAATTGCGAGCTCTTTTTATAGCGCGAGTGAGCTTTTTTTGCTGAGACATACTAAGCTTTGAAATACGAGACGGAATGATTTTTCCCCCTTCCATAAGAAAACGACGAAGAGTGAGAGGGTCTTTGTAATCAAAAACAAAGTTACCAGGAAACTCATTGCGGTATTTAGATCGAACAGTTTTTTTCAAGGTTCACTCCTTTTTTATCCTTAAGAAAGTCATATACGATAAAATGTGGTTGCCAACAAGGGTCTTTTTCATTATAGCTTGTTTTTTGTAGCCGTTTCCCCTAAAAAAGTATGGGAAAGAGAAGAAAAACGGGAAGGAGATTCTCTTATGCCTCGTTGTGAACTTACAGGTAAAGGGCCTGTTGTGAAAAATTTGGTGAGCCATTCAAACATTAAGACCAAATCTCGTGCGTTTCCAAATATTCAAAAAAAACAACTGTTTAGCACCGCTTTGGGTGAGATGGTGAGTTTGTATGTGGCCACAAGCACTTTAAGAAGCATGGAACACAAAGGTGGCTTTGATGCTTTTATTCTCACTCAGCCAGAAGAAACATTGTCTAAGAGAGCCCAGGCTGTTCGTCGTCGCATATTAAAGCGGTTGTCGCAGAAGTCTAAAAACTCTTCTTCATCAGGAGCTGAGTCATGAAACGTGTTCAAAAGCGAATCAAGTTAAAAATAAAAAAGGGTGATACTGTTCAAGTGATCGCCGGATCCGACAAGGGGCGTCAAGGTTCTGTGCTTTACATTGATCCTGTGCGTTTGAAAATCCGGGTTCAAGGTGTTCGCGTTCAAAAAAAACATGACAAAAAAGAAGGTAAAATTATTGAACGGGAAGGCCTGATTGATTACTCCAATGTGAAGCTTGTTAAGAAGGCCACAGCTCAAAAATCAAAGAAGAAAGCCACTTTGAAAAAAGCTTCTGCTCAAAAATAGATCTTTTGCCAGTGATTTTTTAGGCCATCTCCTATAGAATAAAAGAAGAGAAAGCTTTTAGGGGGTGCTTTGTGTTTTATCAAGTGCTACTACTGGCTTTGCTAGTTATGGGCAGCTCGGTTAAAGCAGCTTTGAAGGAACAGGCGGGGCCTTTTGTATTGTGTAAGAATCAAAAAATGGTGAGAACCATTCGTGTGGAACGAAATGAAAAGGGTCAGTGCTATACCCTTTACACCAAGTCCGGGGTGGATCGAGTGATAGGGCAAGCTCGTCACTTAAATAGCTGTATGAGTTTTTTAAATAATGTGAAAAACAATCTTGAAAAGGCTTACTGGTCTTGTAAGACATTTTCAAAAGTGACCATTGATAAGGCAGATGATAACAAAAAAGAATAGCTCTTCTTTAACCGTTCATGTGGCTCAAATGACCGCCACAGAAGATGTGTCCCGCAATGAACAACAGATTTTTCAGTTATTGGAACAGGTGAAAAGCCCTGGCCTTGTTGTGTTTCCTGAAAATGCCTTATTTTTACAAATAGACCCTCTAGAAAGGGGCAGCCAGCCGCCGGACTTTTCTTTGAGAGAGCCTTTTTTCAAAAAGCTTCAGTCTTTTTGTAAGCAAAAGTCGAGCACCATTATTTTGGGTTCTGTGCCTTTTTCTGGAGGGGCTGAACGGCTTTGGAATACCATGGTAAAGGTGACTGCTGACGAAGCTAAACCTGTTTATCAAAAAATTCACCTATTTGATGTGGAAGTTAAAGGAGAAAAGTCCTTAAAAGAGTCAGATACTTATGCCTACGGGGAGGCTCCCCGAATGGAAGAGATTGAGGGGTGGCTATGGGGGTTGAGTATTTGTTATGACCTCAGGTTTTCAGAGCTTTATGCCTATTATAGAGCTCAAGGGGCTCAGGCTCTTCTTGTTCCAGCAGCCTTTCTTAAAACCACAGGACAAGCCCATTGGCATACTCTTTTAAGGGCGCGGGCCATTGAAAATCAATGTTTTGTGGTAGCTCCAGCCCAAGCAGGACAACATGTTTCTTCTAAAACAGGTCGTGTTAGGGAAAGCTTTGGTCATTCCCTAGTGATAGATCCCTGGGGTGAAATACTGGCTGAAGCTCAGTCCCTTGGACCCGAGCTGTTCTCTGTGACTTTGGACTCTCAGAGAATTTCAGAGGTTCGGCAACAAATTCCCATGGAAGAACATCGGCAAAAAAGACTTTGGAAGCCACCTTGTTGATTTAATGGGTTAGGACTTCTTTTTCCTCTTTTGCTTCTTTTTCCTTGAGAGCTTTGATCACCTCTTCTTGAAGGTCTTTCTCCTTAAGTTTGCGGTGAGGGATATAGAGCTCTTCTTGAACTCGTAGTTGTTCTTCATCCTGCATGCCAGGATATTTGGCTGTAGAAAAAGACGTTGAGGAAACAGAAAGATCCGCGGCCCATACAGGGCTTATCACTAAGAAACCGCAAAGGAAGATAAGTCTTTTCAAGGTTTTCCCTCTTTTTAAGAAGTTATTATATGGAATCTTTTTCATTCTGGTCAATTTCTTTCATTCCTCTTGGTTTTCCAGAGGGGATTCGATACACAAAAGCCTATGCCCAAATTTATAGCCATGACATCTCAAGGTCTTGTGGATCCTCTTTATGAAGAGCTGAAGGAGTTGGGGGTTAAGTCTGTTCAAAAAAAAGGTTTGTCGAAAGTGGAGTTTCAAAGCTCTTGGGAAGGAGCTTATCGTGTCAACCTGTGCTCACGTATAGCTACAAGAGTGTTATTGCCAGTTTTGGACTTTGTTGCTTATAAGAATGAGGAGCTTTATCAACAAGTCAAAAAACATGACTTCACAAAATATATTTCGCCAGATCAAACTTTGGCTGTGGATGCCAAGGTCAAACAAAGTCACTTTAAAGATCAGCGCTTTGTGGCTCTTAAGGTAAAAGATGCCATTGTGGATCAATTTTGGAAAAAATATGGGCGACGTCCTGATGTTCGTGTGAAGAGCCCTCACTTAAGGGTTGTGGTTAAAGTTCATAAAGCCACTGTATCTATTGCCATCGATACCAGTGGAGAAAGCCTCTCTCAAAGAGGGTATCGCAAGGAGGCTGGAGAAGCTCCTTTAAGAGAACATCTGGCTGCTGGCTTACTCAGAATGGCAGGGTGGTCTGTGGACAAGCCAGTTATTGATCCCATGTGTGGCTCTGGAACTATCTTAATTGAGGCGGCCATGATGGCTCGAAATCTTGCTCCCGGTGGCGGGCGCAAGCACTTCGCTTTCCAGTTTTGGAAAACTTTTAAGCAGGAAGCTTGGGAGAAAGTGGTTCAAGAAGTCATGGAGCAAGAAAAACCTCGTTCTCCTTTTTTGTTTTATGGTTATGACATCGATAAAAAGGTGTTGGAAAAGGCTAAAAAAAATGCTCAAAGGGCAGGAGTCGAGGAAGACATTGTCTTTAAAAGGCAACCTGTTTCTTTGCTAGAGCCTCCTGTTAAAGAGGGGATATTGATTGTAAATCCTCCGTATGGAGAGAGGCTGGGAAGTGAAGAGGTTAGCAAAGATGCTTACCGTGATCTTGCGTTTTCTTTAAAAAGAAATTTTAAGGGATGGACTTGCTGGCTGCTTTCTGGAAATGAGGAGATGACACGCGCCCTTCGCCTAAAGGCCTCTTTAAAAGTTCCTGTTTATAACGGTCCGATTGAGTGTCGTTTCTTAAAATATGAGATTCGTTAAGGGGGCCGTGGTAGCCACTTCGTTTAAAAAAGGCTGTGCTGCTAGGCATTTGAGTCATGGGGTGGGCATCTTAAAGCCGAGTCATTGTGCAAGGCATTGATGTGAGACTCCCATGAAAAAAACATGACCAATTTAAGGATTTCGATTAGAAAAGTAGCTTTAAATAATAAACCTTAATCAAAAGGAGAAACTCAAATGATAGAAGACATTGGTTTATGGGCCCCTTTAGCTGGAGCTATTGGGCTTGTGTGCGCCTTGATAATGTATCTAACTGTGACCAAACAATCTCCAGGAACCGATAAAATGAAGGCCATTGGTGAAGAAATTCACCTTGGAGCCATGACTTTTTTGAAGGCTGAGTACACAAAATTATCAGTGTTTGTTTTAGTGGTGGCAGGTATTTTGTTTTTTGTTTTCAATAATCAAGAAACTCCTCTTGGATGGCAAACAGCGGTGTCTTTTGTTACAGGAGCTATTTGTTCAGCTCTTGCTGGGTTTATTGGAATGAAAGCCGCAACAAAAGGCAATGTTAGAACGGCTGCTGCGGCAAAAGATAAAGGGTCAGGTGGAGCCCTTCTTGTGGCATTTAACAGTGGAGCGGTGATGGGCTTAGCTGTTGCCAGCTTGGGCCTTGTGGGTCTTGGTTTGATTTATTGGGCTTTTGGAGAAAACCTTGAAACGGTTTCTGTGGTTTCAGGGTTTTCAATGGGCGCTTCTTCCATTGCCCTTTTT
>RFKI01000316.1 GCA_003694355.1 Bdellovibrio sp. | reverse complement strand
GAGGAAAACGAATCCTTTTTTAAGGCCTTTTAGCGAGGAAATAAGAAAAAGCCTCAATCTAGGTCAAGTTTCTGATGTGGAAATATTTGCTGCTCTAAGAGAACGAAAGGACCATTTTAAAGTATGACTGGTCTTAAGTGTCGCCTTTTCGAGAAAGCATTTTCTTGAAAGTTAAAATAGGGTACAACTAAATTATGAAAGCACTTTCTTTACCTCATCAAATGCAATCCAGTAACCTCATCAAAAAGATTCAAGACGCTAAAAGCTTGCTGCTAACCACTCACAAACAATGTGATGGGGATGGGTTAGGAGCTCAGTTAGGTCTTTATCACTCTTTAAAAAAGATGGATAAAGATGTAAGGGTGATGTGTGTTGATGATGTGCCTAAAAAGTATCGTTTTTTAGATTACGATAAGTACCTGGAAGTTTATGAGCGGCCTCACAAACCCATTGAAGAAACGGATCTAGCTTTGATTTTTGATACGAATGACAGAAGGCTTGTGGAGCCCTTATTCAGTGAGTTAGAAAAAAAATGTAAGGATATTTTATTTATAGATCATCATCCCACTTTAAATCAGGGGCCAGAGCCGACTTTAGGCTCATACATTGATACATCTGCTGCAAGTACGGGAGAAATAGCTTATTTTATTATAAAAACCTTAGGGGTACGCCTTGATGAAAAAATAGCGCGGGCTCTTTACACGAGTATTGCTTTTGACACACAGATCTTTCGGTATGTGAAGAGTTCCCCTGTTTCTCATCTTATCGCCGCTGAACTTTTAGAATATGAGAAAAATGCGGAAGAAATTCACCGCAGCCTGTTTGCCACTCACACTATTGATAAGATTGGCTACTTAAGTAAGGTTCTTAGTGAAGTGGAGTTCTTTGCAGATGGACGTATTGCTATTATTCGTTTGAGCCGAAAAGATCTAAAGGACTTTAATTTAGATATGGATGACTCTCGAGATGTTATTGATATGATTATGAATATAAAAACATTACAAGTGGCCGCTCTTTTTAGAGAGGAAGAGAAAGATACTTATAAGTTAAGTTTGCGAAGCAAAGGAGAAATAGAGATCTTGAGCATTGCTGAAAATTTTCAAGGCGGCGGTCATATGTTTGCCTCCGGGGCCTTAATAAAGGGCCCCTTTAAAGAGATTAAGGAAAAAGTGGTTTCACAGTTTCTTAACCGTTTAGATGCCAGTTAGCTTAATGAATCCATTTTAAGCCAAGAGTGGCAATTCCAAGGAATGAAAAGAAACTGAAAATATCTGTGGCCGTTGTGACAAGAACACCACTTCCAGTAGCTGGGTCAAAATTAAGTTTTTTAAGAACAAGAGGAACCATTGAGCCAAATCCTGAGGCGACAATGGAGTTTAAAAGCATGGATATAAAAATAACTACGGAGACAAGAGTGTTTCCTTTCCAGAGGTAAATAAGGGCAGCTCCGCCAAGTCCTACAAAAAAGCCAAGGCTGATGCCTACGATCATTTCTTTAAGAATAGCCTTTGTTTTGGTGATAAAATTAAAGTCTTCCGTTGCGAGCCCTCTTGTAACCACCGTTAAACTTTGAATAGCTGTGTTTCCACTGATGCCTGCCACAATGTTTTTGGTCACAGCTAAAAGAATGAGTTCTTGCATGGTGTCTTCAAAGAGACTGAGCACTGAACTGGCAAGAGCTGCTAAAAGTAAGTTGAGAAACATCCAGGGCAGTCTATTTTTAATACTTTTTAAGGGAGGGGTGTAAACGCGGTCATCTTCTTGAAGACCTGCTTGGGCATAAATATTAGCTGTAACTTGTTCTTGGATAATATCTACAACATCATCTACAGTTACAATGCCAAGTAGCTTTTTGTTTTCGTCCACAACGGGCAGAGCGATGAAGTCATAATGGGCAACAAGAGAGGCAACTTCATCGGCAGGGTCTGTGGGAGAGACGCTAATGACCTCTTTTTTTGCAATGCTTTCTAGAGTTGTATCTGGTGGTGCAGTGGCAAGTTGACGCAGAGAGATGACTCCAATCAGTTGCCCTTGGTTATTGGTGCAGTAAATGTAGTAAATGGACTCTTTTTGAGCCTTTTTTCTAAGTTCTTCAAGGCCCTCCTGTGCAGAGAGGTGAGCGGGAAGGGTGAAGACATGGGTTTGCATGATTCGTCCAGCAGATCCTTCTGGGTAACTAAAACATTGAAGGACCTTTCTTTTTTTATTTTCAGGAAGAGTGTTGAGTAACTCTTTATATTTTGGACTTTCAGGGGGGAGTAATCCAATAAAGTGAGCGGCTTCATCGGCAGAAGTGTCTTGAAGGAGTTTTTTTAACTGGTTAGTTTCTATAGACTTTATAAGCTCTTTGAGTTGTCCATCAGGGATGGTCAAAAGCACTTCTTTCAGGCGTCCGATGGAAAGAAGTGCATCAATGAATAAGTGTTTTTCTCGATCATTAAGGATCTTAAAGAGGGATGCGAGATCTGCTGGCTCTATTTTGGATAGGATAGATAGAAGGGGGCGGTTATTCCGTCCAATAAGTAATCTTTTGATGATGCTGGTTGTCGATGGAGTTAGTTTCATGACGAGTTGCCCATAATAATATAAAAATATTTTCCTTTATCATCACCTTAAGATTTGCTTGCGTCAAAGAATTAAATATAATAGCCCGCTCTTTACAGGAGTTGTAGAAAAGAAAATTTTTTAAGAACTGGAGAAAGTTATGACTGATAAACAGCCAATGACGATTCAGGGAAAAGCTAAGCTCGAGGCAGAGTTAAAGGAGCTTTTAACAGAACAGCGTCCACAAGTGATTAAAGCCATTGAAGAAGCGCGTGGTCATGGAGATTTAAGTGAAAATGCCGATTATGATGCCGCTAAAGAACGTCAGGCTTTTATTGAAGCGCGCATTCGAGAAATTCAAAGTAGCTTGGCTTCTGCTGAGGTGGTTGATCCCAGTCAATTAAAGTCGGATAAAATTATTTTTGGAGCCACTGTAAAACTTTTAGATTTAGATACAGACGAAGAAATTGAATATCAAATTGTTGGCAAAGATGAGGCTGATGTAAAGGCTGGAAAAATCTCTGTTTTTTCTCCTTTGGCAAGAGTTCTTATTGGTAAAAAAGCAGGAGATGTGGTGGAACTGAATTCTCCAAAAGGGGAGAAGGAATATGAGATTTTAGACTTCTACTTTAAGTAAATATCTTTTAGTCTTGAAACCATGAAGGAACGTCATGGTTTACCTTTTTTTATTTTTGGAATTTTATTGGCCTTTGTGTTTGGGCTTTCAGCAAAAATATTTTTCTCATCAGAGCGATTCTGGGCCCCTGTTAAAGCTGATATAGAAGAGTCTTCTTTTTCTTATCAGGTTCAGGTGGGTCAGATGGTGGTTATACTTAGAGAAGGGTTGTGGTGGCCCCGGTTGAGATTGCGTTTTAGAGAAATTGAGGCGTTTTCTCAGAGTCCTTCTTGTACTCTTCCCTCTAAAATTTTTATCAGTCAACTGGATGTTCCCGTTTTATCCCTTTTTTACCATAAAGGGATTAGTTCTCTCATTTTGGATAAAGTTGATATTCTATGGGCAGAAAGCGCGAGATGTTTTTCTTTTAAAAATCAGTCGTCATTATCTGTTTCATCAAGTCAGTTTGATCAGTCGGATCATCGGCTTTCTCAAGATACAGCACAAGTTTTTGATGTGGATGTGTGGGAGAAAAATATTTACACCAAAGTCAGGGGG
>RFKI01000315.1 GCA_003694355.1 Bdellovibrio sp. | reverse complement strand
TCTTAGGGGTTTGTTAGAACAACACTCGTTTAAGGTGCGTTTGGATTTCAATAATCGTTTAAATAAAGACCAATTCTTGAGGTGGTTGGATCAAGCTGGTAAGTGGTTATTTCCTTCTTTGGATTTTATCGAAGACCCCTTTTATTATAAAAGCTCAGATTGGAAAGAGGTGAAAGAGCAGTTTCCTGTTCGACTCGCTTTGGATTGGGGATATCAAGGGCAGGTAGAGGGTGTCGATGTTTTGGTTTTAAAACCATCAAGCCAAGATATTTTTAAACTTATAAAAGAACATCCTTCTGTCAAAATTGTTGTCACTCATTTAATGGATCATCCTGTTGGCCAGCTTAGAGCCATTGCAGAGGCTCAAATCTTGTTTCAGAGCCACCCTCGTCAGTTTTTAACCCATCAAGGACTGTGTGGCATTTATATTTATCAGCCACTTAGTTATTTTCACCGCATGAAAATGAATAAAGATGTTATTTGCCCACCTCAAGGTGTTGGGTTAGGAGTGGATGACTTATTGGAGCAAGAACCATGGCAAAGACTTGTTTAGCCACTTCTCCTGAAGAAATAGATTGGGAGAGTGCAACTTCTTATTTGTTATTAAATCCTCGACGACCTCAAACAATTTCTATGGACTTAAAAGCTTTTCCAGAGCTTCCAGGGCATATTTGGCTTCAAAGTTCAGGGAGTCTTTCTGGGCAAAAAATTAAGCTAGCCGCTCTTTCCAAAGAAGCCCTTTTAATTTCTGCTCATCATGTTTGTGATTTTGTTCAGATCGAAAAAGGTCAAAATTATCTTTTGTCTTTGCCTTTTTTTCATGTGGGGGGGCTAGCTGTTTGGGCCAGGTCTTTTGTTCGAGGTTTTAATGTAGAAAGGTTTTTCTGTGAAAAATGGGATCCTCGGGCTTTTATTCAGGAGCTTGAAGAAAAACAGATACACTGGACCTCTTTAGTGCCTACGCAACTTTATGACCTTTGTCTTTTATCTAAAGAAGCTCCTTCAAGTCTGCGGGGAGTTTTTGTGGGGGGAGGCGCTCTTTCTAAAGTTCTTTTTCAAAAAGCTTGTGATTTAAAATGGCCTCTGTTGCCCACTTATGGTTTAACTGAAGGCGCTTCGCAAGTTGCTGTTTTAAGAACCCTCCAGAATTTTCCCTGGGGTGAAGTTTTACCTCATTGGCAGGTTCAAATAAGAGAACAAGAAATTTTTTTGAAGGGTCCTTCTTTGTTAACAGGTTTTATGGAGGTTTCTGAAGAGCAATGCCGATATTTTCCAAGAAACCAGGAATGGTGGGCCACTGGTGATATAGGGGAACTGCAAGGTCGTCAATTGAAAGTGAAGGGGCGTCGAAAAAATCTTTTTAAGGTGGGGGGTGAATTTGTATCAGAGGATGATTTGAACCAAATCCTTCAAAACCTTCTGGTGGAAAGGAAGCGGCCCTTGTTAGCTCGAGTTATAGTCACATCATCTGAGCGTTTGGGTTATCAAGTGGATCTGGTGCTTCATTCAAGTCTTGTTAGTGAAAAGTCATGGATTCTTTCTGAATGGACAAAACGAACGATGCCCTATGAAAAGATTCGACATATTTATGAAATAAAAAGCTGGCCTGAAACTTCTTTAAGAAAGGTCAAATCTGAGGACTTAAAAGCTCTTCTTGGGATTAAGGGTTAGGATTCACAAAGGTCTTTCAGCAAGGCGGCTTGCTGAGCCTTTGAGAGAGAAGCTGAGGCCTCCACTTTAGGATGTTTTATAACAACTTTTGATGGGACCTTGTCTCCAAGAGGGAACTTCAAATATTGAACAGAAGAGAGACGGTCTTTTCCAATTTGTCGCTTATCAAATTGCGCTGGAATGGTGGTTCCATCTTCTGTTTGTAAAAAAATGTATTGAGGTAAATCTTTCCATTCAGAAAGTAAAAGATCTCGTTGTTCTTTGTCTGGGATTTCAATCAATAAGGTGCACCCGAGCTCCCCTTTGTCCCCTAAGAGTTCGTTGTAGGTATCAACTTCAAACTGGATATCTTTTTCATGAGATATTTTCTCTGTGCGAATCATTTCCTGAATTTGGTATAAAACCGTGTCATGATTTTCGAATAAAAAAGTAAAAAACTCACCGCAGTGGATTCGGCGTGGTTCTTTAATGGCTAAAATTTTATTCCTAAAGTCATTTCTTATTTTCTCATATTCATTATAAGGTAAGACTTCATTTCTTTGAACTTTCATGGAGTGACTCCTCTGGTTTAACAGGAAAAGGAAATCCATCTTTTTTATAAGCTCTTGCCAAAACTGACATGGGATGAAGGGGCTTGACTCCAGCATGTTGTTGGAACTGAAGGGCGGCCAAGGGGCACTCTGTGGACCATACTTCAGATTGAGTGGACTTCATTTCCTTAAAAGCTTTTTGGCCAATTTTAATTGACTCTTCATAGCTTTCTTTTTTCATAGCAAAAGTGCCGTCATGTCCACAACATTCCATAACCATTTTGGTTTGCACACCAGGAATGCTGCGGATAAGGTCTCGTCCCTTAAACCCAACGGCCTGAGCCCGAAGGTGGCAGGGTGCATGGTAACCCACTTTTTCTCCAGGAGAACTTTGAAAATGGGTGTTAAATCGCCCTTCCTTTTTGAGACTCCAAAGATACTCGCCGGTGTCTCTTATGGCTTTACTTAACTTTTGTGCTAAGGGCTTATCTGCAGGATCAACCAGGTCAGGATATTCGTTTCTCATCATCATGGCACAGGTGGGGTTAATAACCAGGACCTTAGCTTCTTTTTCGATAAACGGTTTTAAAAGTTTTAAGTTGTGCTTGGCTTTTTTTCTGAGGCTTTCTAGATCACCATGTTCCCAGGAGGGCATCCCACAGCATTCAAATCCAGAGATACAAGCATAAGAAACATTGTTTTGTTCCAAAACGGAAACCGTGTCTTTGCCAATTTGGGGCTCATTGTTTTGGACATAACAGGTTTGAAAAAGCACAACTTCAGGGTTTTGCGTTTGTTGTCCTTTTTTGTTTCTTTTCGCCCATTTTTCAAAAGTTTCCTGGGCAAAATCAGGGAGGAGTTTGTCTTTGTGTATGCCAAGGAGTTTTTCCATAAACCAGCGATGAATTTTAACTTTGTTCATCATATTGGCTAAACCAAAACTCATACGAGCCATTTTTCCAGATAGATCAGGCTCTGAAAGCACTTTATCTCTTAGAGTGGAGCCTTTTTTCTTATGTTCAATGGCTTTATACCGATGGACCAGCTTGGGAAAGTCCAGTTGATATTCGTGGCCATCTCGGGGTGTGTAGGGGCATTGCACTTCACAGAGCTTACATTGAAAGCAGGCACTCATAATGTAATCAAGTTCTTTTTTATTTTTGACAACAGGTCGAACATCGCCATTATATTTGTTATCTAGAAGATTAAAAAGATTGGGAAAAGTGTCGCAGTATTTAAAACACATACGACAGCCATGACAAATTTCAAAAACACGAGTGAGTTCTTTTTCAAGGGCCTGTGGATCCCAATAGATCTCCTCTGAAGGGTTATAGGAAAGTCCATCAGT
>RFKI01000314.1 GCA_003694355.1 Bdellovibrio sp. | reverse complement strand
TATTAATTAAAAAATGAATTTCACCATTTGGAAACTTATTTTTCAACGCAGACACAAGAGAACTGTGAAGCAACAAGTCTCCCATTCTCAAAACAGATATGAGTAAAATCTTTATACGATCAGTTCTCTGAGAGCATGGATCGTATATTTCACATCTTTTAATAATGATTCCCTCCCTGGAATAATAAAATCTTTAAAAGACACTAAGTGATCAGAAGATAAATCTTCCTGAATCTGAATTGGACGAACATCTTTACGTCTTTTCAAAATTGCCTTTGCCTCCTCAACCCGTCGCCCTAAAAGGAGTCTTCGTACTTTTTTATAAAACAAAAGATCTGTAATTTGACTGGGGTCATGATCTAAAACCTGATAGTGTCCCCGAAGAACTGAGATCAATACCTCTTCTTTAAAAAGCTCTTCAACTTTTCCGGACAAAAGATAAAGAGATGCTGATGTGCACCTTTGGCTAAATAAATCTATGAGTTTTTCTTGTTTCTCAATGACAATGATTAAATGATTCTCTTTTAGAAGTTCTTCTACATGATAGCCACAACCTAAACCTAGTACAACAAGAGCTCCACCTCTTTCTATTTTTTTTTGATATCCTTGACACCACTTTTGAGCTTCTGCCAATGGATCTATAGAGGAACATAAGTGACGACCATCCCATAAAGCAACTGTCTGGCCATTACGACTTTTTCGAATTTCTAGCATGGGCATTCCTGCTGTTCCAACTTTTGTTGAACTTCAGAAAGTAATTCACTAGCCTTTAAAGCTATTGAATCTTGCTCCAAGATTCCTTCTAAAAGAGCCTTTGCATTTTTTAGTTGTCCTAAATGTATATAAATTCTCGCCAAAGTAAGAGCTCGTTCTCCTCGAGCGCCTTC
Organism: Bdellovibrio sp.; assembly: GCA_003694355.1. Taxonomy (GTDB): domain Bacteria; phylum Bdellovibrionota; class Bdellovibrionia; order Bdellovibrionales; family UBA1609; genus J124. The sequence goes on along the minus strand of RFKI01000314.1, from coordinate 4,620 downwards.
CAAAAAGGAAATCAAATCAGTCCAACGTCCATCTTTTACTCCCCAGTCAATAAACAACTGATAAGCTGTTTCATTTTCAGGATCCTGATCCAATGCCGACATAAGGTTGGCCCAAGACAGATCAAGATCACCATAATGGCGATGCACAAGAGCTAAGCCAATCCAAGCTTTTTCGTTTCGCCCATCTTTTGTTAAAGCCAATCGAAATAACTCCTTGGCCTTTTCATAGTTTTCCCTTTGAATTTCCAATGTTCCCATATTCACTAATAAGATGTCTGATTCAGAATTCATAACATAAGCGCGGTGATAAAATTCTTCTGCAGCCTCAACATCCTTATTTCGAAGGTAAATATTCCCTATGTTTTTATAAACATCGAAAAGATGAGGAATATCCTCTTGAACTTTTTCTAACACTTTGAAATACAAGTCCAAAGCCTCTTGATCTTTTTTTTCATCATAATAGGCATGAGCTTTTCGTATAATCTCAATAAGCTCAGGATTAACAATGTAGTCTTCATCAAAATGATCTAAAACTTCCAGCTTCTTCTCTGAAGGCACAGGGAATGTGGACGGTGAGTTAAATTTCTTTTTTTCAATGGACTCTTTATTAACCAATAGGTCTGACTGAGGTCCTGCCATGGCTTTCTCCTTGTTGCTCTTTCATATAAAAAGCAACTTGAGTGCCAACCCCTGAAAACCTCTTAAAATCAACTTCAATCAAAAAAAGAAGACAGGAATTTGACTTTCCTGTCTAAAAAGACTGTCATGATTTTGTCAAAATATTCGACTAAAGATTTAAGCCTCTTCATCTAAACGATTTTTAGAACTAAAGGACTTATAAGCCCCAACAGCTTTTTTGGCTGCACGAACTTGTGCTAACTCGGATATGATCTTTGACTTTGCCGACTCTATATAAGATAAAATTTGTAAATCTTGAGATAAAATACGAGTGACTAAATCATTTTTATAGGAAAGAGCTTTTAAAAATCTTTTTTTCAAAACAGGAGAAACTTCCTGAGGAGAAATGTTCTCTATATTTTCTTTCTCCAACATATGGTCCATTCTCTTTATCATCTCCAGAATACCTTCTCGAGCATCATAGAAGTCCTCAAGTCCATCAAAATTTCCATTGGCAAAGTTGAGCATTTCTGATTCATTTAAACTATAGAACTTCTCTAGATGCTTATTCTTTTCTTCTAAAATCTCTAAAGCTCTTTCCATGAACTCCCCCTTGCCATTAAAGTTTGTCATTTTGTGTTTTTAGTTTTTCGATAGCTTGAACCCATCCATCATAAAGAGTGTTTAAAATTTTTAATGTATCTTTCAGTGGTTGAGGATCTCCGTTAATGTTTGCTTTAGTTAACTGTTCCAACATAAAGATATATAACTGTTCCAAATTTTTTGCGACCTCTCCCCCAATTTCGTGATTTAGAGTATTATTTAGTTCCATAATGACATCATAAGCTCGTCCGATATTTTCCCCTCGAGCCGCAATATCTTTTTCTTCGCATGCCATAATGGCTTTCTTAACAAACTTCATAGCTCCTTCATACATCATAAGAAGCAGCTTCTCTCTACTTGCTGAGTGAATTGATGTCTTTTTGTACTTCTGATATGCATTCTGACTCATTCTCGTTTCACCTCAAACTCTTTTATCGGCTCTCCATTTTTTTATTTAACCCTGTTTTAAATTTAAATTTGGAATAGCAGCTCCCATTCCAGCTAACGCTCCTCCTTGAGACTTTAGTTTAGAAACCGTTTCTTCCAAACGAGCAAATTTTCTGCGCAACATTTTCTCCTTTCTATCTAATTGCCTTTCTTTTTCTTCAATCCTTTGGTCCATACGGCGGATATTATCCTGTAAAGATTTTCTTCTCATTGCAACAGGGCCAAAAACATTATTGGTCAAGGCATTGATTTCTCTTTTTAAAGAAGGAATAAATCCTACATTAAAACCATCCCCTGCAAAAAATGCACTAACATCTTCTGGAGAACTCGCAAGAACTGAGTTGAACTTGTCTTCCTTGAAATCCAAAGTTCCATTCCTGTTGTATTCTATACCCAAATCACTTAAACGCCGAACACGCCCATGAACACCAGGAACAGGATTTTGTATAAGACGTCTCAAGCGACTTTCAACAGATCGCAAAAGACCATCTCCACCTAAAGTGGAACTGGTGTCAGAGTCCTTTCCCAGTGCATTTTGAGACTGAATGAAGCTTAAAACGGCGTTAAGCGACTTCACAAATTCATCAATTTTTCCTTTTACCACCTCTCGATCTTCACTCACTTTAAGAGTAACAACGTCTCCTGGTGCAGCTTTTTTAATATTAAGTGTCACTCCAGGGATGACATCCTTAACATGATTATCATCTATTTCTATTTCAAACCCATCCACTTTAATTCGACCATTCTTAGCCTCTCGAGTTTGTTCAAAAAAGATATCCTGATCTCCGTCCAAAAAGTAAAGTGTTGGATACTCGACCTGGCTTTCATCTCCAACTTCATTACTTGTAATCATCAAACGAAAAGGAGCTTCTGGATCACTACGATCCTGAATGACAGAAGCTTTCACGCCCACATTAGCCGCGTTGATGGCGTTGGCGGCCCCTTGGAGAGTGTTATTCTTTTCATTGATGTAAACTTCCTTTTCTCCATCTGGAGTTTGAAATTTAAAATATCCCACCCCGATTTGGGTTTTATCTCTATCAGGAAAACCATTGGTTATGGCTGCAGCCTTTTCCGCAATGGAAAGCACCTCTACATTCCAGCTTCCCTTAACGCCAGCTTTAGGATCTACTTCTCCATCCACAATTTTCGGATCAGCACTCACCAATTTCATGTCCGAAAACCCTCTTGTGCTAGCTAGAGTTTTAATACTATCCTGAATAGCCTTTAACTTGCTATCAAGATCATTAACGAGTTTTAAACGGTTTTCTGTTTTCGCTTTTCTCAACTCAATATTTCTAATAGGTTGCCTTTCAGCTTCTATAAGTTGATCCACTAAGTTCGGCGGCAGACCTGAACTCATTCCCCCAAAGGTAATCGATGGCAAATTGTCCTCCTTGACTTTCTTTTATTTTCTCAGATTTTCAAAAAAACTGTGAGCCAATAATATGGCTGGCCTAAAGGGGGGAAAGCAAAAGCGTTTTGTCAATTCCTTGACTGGATAATTGTTAAGCTGACTTATTTAAAAGCTGGCCTGTAGGGCGGCTTTTATCCCTTTCTAAAGTGCTTAATTCCCATTCTGTCATTCTACGAATAATCTTCCCTGACTCTGTTTCAACAAAAGCCACTTTAACGCCATTAACCCATTTCCAATAAACCTTCAACGAACTTTGCTTAATGCCCGGGAGTGATTTTAAGTACTCTAAAACTTCATCCATCTCCTGCTCTGAAAGACGGCGTTCCGGCGTCCCTTGCTCACTGGGATCCCGGCGCCCATCGCCATCCTTATCCTTAAAGGTATTCTCAGCACGCACCTCTTTTTGCACCTTAAGAATGCCCTCATCTTTTTCTATTGCAGGAAGCGAGCCTGCCGCTATGGTTTTTATATTCATGGCTTTATTCTTATCGTCATTTTGAGACAAATCTTTAGTGATGCTTCTTTAAAAAAAGCATAAATCGACGAAGTTGCTGTTTAGCCTTGGGTAGCCTATGAAGCCCCAACTTAACCTCACCCACAGAGATCACTTGGCAGTTGGTTGCCTGTCCAATGATAACATCTAACTCACCAACAGCTCGATACTCATGGGGTTCATGATACATATAACTGCTCGTAATAAAAAAGAAGGGTTCAGGGTACTGTTTTTTTAAATCCATAAGAGAGATTAGCTCCAAAACATCTCCTTCTGACCCAAAATCGAACCCTCTTCGATCCTTCTCTTTCAATAGCAAGTCTCTAAGATGCCTTAAATCAGGTTTACCGGTAATATATTTCTGAGCCCAAACTCGCTCTGAAGCCCCATGATGCCCTATTTGATCCAAAACAACCCAAAGAGCATGAGCGTCTTTACGAGTAATAGGAAACTCTCTAGAAAAACCTTTTTCTTTTGCAGAACGAATGGAATAAGTGAAGAACTCTATATTTTTTAGCTGAAAGTCTTCAAGCCGCGGTTCCAAACACTGCGAAGGAACAGACAAATCTTCTCGCAATGGTGTGATATACTCATCTGCCCATAACGGAAAAAAACTAAAAAAAACAATTCCAATGGAAAAAAAGAGCTGTTTCATTCCCCGCCCCCGAAAGTTTTTTACTAAGAGTCTTGCCCATTGTCCAGCTTAAAGATTCAGATAATAACGCTCCTAAAGCCAAGGACTTTTATCGCGTCTATAAACATAAAGTCTTAAGACAAAGTCCTTAAGACCAAAGCTGATCTGTGTTCTTTTGAAACTTTTTTCTCTTTATAAAAGGCCTGTTTTTAAAACTTTGGTCCAGAAATCATAAGACGATGGTCTAGTTCTTCTAGACTTGACTTAAGCAAAGCAAGACCTCGCCGAAAGGGGGGATGAGTGAGCCACACAAAAGCCCAAGAGGCAGAGGCAACACACTTTGAGTGACTGCAAAGTGCAAGCCGCTTGATGCTTCTGGCTTTTCAAGCTCTCCAACGTGTTCAACCC
>RFKI01000313.1 GCA_003694355.1 Bdellovibrio sp. | reverse complement strand
CATAACTTATGAGGTTGCCATTAGCGTCTAAGAGACCGTCAACATCCGATAAGAAGAGTATTGAACCAACTATGAGGCTTTTGGCAGCCATAGAAGCAAGTACATCGTTATCTCCGAATGTAGTGCTATGTTGTAGTTCATCAGAGGATATTACATCATTCTCGTTGATTATGGGAATGGCCCCAAGGTAGAAAAGCTTGGATATGCAACCCCATAAATTTGCGAGGCTCTTCCTATCAGAAAAATTTTCCCTAGTTAGTAGGAGCTGTGCTATCTTTATGTCGTATTTGGAGAACTCCTCTAAATAACGCCCCATAAGGAGTATTTGACCGGCAGCGGCACTGCTCTGTTGGGAACTTACTGTTAATGGCTCTTCTAAATTGAAGAGGACCTTCCCAAAACCTATAGCTCCAGAAGTTACGAGGACGATCTCCTTGCCGGCTCTCTTGAGCTCAGCAAGTTGGTAGCAAAGATGCTGGAATGTCTTAGCATCAAAAGAGCCGTCATCGTTAGTTAAGACGGCAGTGCCGACCTTGATAAGGATGCGGGAGGATGAGGAAAAAAGCTTCCTCTTCTCTTGCTCAAGATGTTGAGTTGTGCGAAATGTTTGCATAAGAGATATTATGTGAAGAAACAATTATTAAGTTAGGTGGAGACAACAAAAGGATTGATATGGAAGATGATGCTTGGCTTAAGGACATAGTAAGTGAGGATGCCTGGGTTGCCTACAAAAACGGCATACCAAGCGTTAGAGAGCTATCATCACTGAAAGAAAACGACGAAGGCATATGCTTGGATGTTGAGGTAAAGAAAGTAAAGAACAGGATGGGATTCAGGGATGGGGAATTCCGGAAATACATAATAAGCGACGGTAAAGAATCGTTGGAGCTCATCGCATTCAACAAGCAGATGGAAAAGCTCTCAAATATTAGGGTAGGAGACAGGCTAAGGATATGGAACTGCTCATATAGGGAAGGAGTAGTTAGGCTGTCCTCTTTGTCAAGAGTTGAGATAGTGGAGAGGGCCAAGTTGGTAAGGGTTGAAGATGTTGTTGAAGGAAAGCTTATCAATGTAATAGGAAAACTTAAGCACGCCAATGGCAGGGAGTTCTTGAATGGAGGAGACAGGGAAATAGCCATAGAAGGAAGGACAGGAGCAGAGGATGGGAGCGTAGTTGCTCTATTCGGCGTTCAATTGATGGATGGGAAGATAAGGATAGATGACGGGACGCAGGTATTCGCTAAAAGGAGTTAGGGAAGCCAATCTGTTATCCTATGGTCTCCTCTCTTGGCTGGTTTCTTGTACGGTGGGAGGTCTTTCTTTATCTCTTCTATTACTCTTTTCATAT
>RFKI01000312.1 GCA_003694355.1 Bdellovibrio sp. | reverse complement strand
GGACAGCCTCGTGTGGTCATTGGACTTCTTCTAGGAGCTTTAGTGGTACTCGTTGCAGCAGCCATGACAATGACTTCTGTAGGAAAGGCCGCATCTGATATGGTGAGTGAAATTCGTCGGCAGTTTAAAGAAATCCCAGGATTATTACAGGGGACTGGCAAACCCGATACAGCTCGTTGTGTGGAGATCTCTACCAATGCAGCTTTGAGAGAGATGGTGCTTCCTGTTTTGGTGGCTGTAATATCTCCTGTGATTGTGGGAATAGCCATTGGGCCTGCAGCTCTTGGAGGGATGCTAGCTGGCGCTCTTTTAACAGGAGTGGTTCTGGCTCTTCTTATGTCAAATGCGGGAGGAGCTTGGGATAATGCCAAGAAATACATTGAACAGGGAGCCATTGAGGGAGAAGGTAAAGGCTCTGAAACTCATGCCGCTGCCGTGATTGGTGACACTGTGGGGGATCCTTTTAAAGACACCACGGGGCCTTCCATGAATATTTTAATTAAATTGATTTCCATTGTTGCGCTTATTTTAGCTCCATTGATTGCTTAGGATTTTTGTTTAAGGAAATAATTATAAAAAGCCACAAGTTTTTCTTGTGGCTTTTTAGTTTTTAGGAAGGTGAAATGGGATGAAGTCTTCTATTTTAAGAAAAATATCAGTTTTTTTTTGCAGGAGGCTCTTTAGGAACTTTCTTTAATTCCTTAGCAGTTTGGTTTTTGGGGATGACAGATATTAGCTCTTTTTTAGGAGTTAAAATAGCTCCCGCTTTAACTCCTGAGTTTCTTTACCCTCGAATCGTATGGGGAGGGCTTTGGGGCCTTATCTTTCTTCTATTTAACTATAAGTCCATGAATCTATGGTGGACTGCTTTTTTAGCTTCTTTAGGGCCTTCATTGGTGCAACTGGCAATTGTTTTTCCTTTTAAAGCGCATAAGGGTTTCGGTGGTTTGGAGTTAGGAACATTAACGCCCGTTTTAGTTTTGATATTTAATTTTATTTGGGGAGTTGTGGCTGTTAAATTTATTCGTACAGCAGAAGAAAAAAAAGAGTTTTAGATCTAGTTGTTTTCGTTACCAAAGATCATTTTTAACTGGATCCAGTGAGGAAGAGTTTTAGAAAAAATAGAGGTCAACTCTTCCGTAGAGGCTGAGTCGTCTAAGTGTTCAACAGCTTCTTCTAAAATGGGATACTGCTTGAGTGTTTGAAGAACTTGAAACTCTAAAGGACTCCATCCTTGAACGTGAATGCTTCGGTCTTCTGTGGCCCAAAGGGTAATAAAAGAATCTTTTTTGTTATAAGGTTTTTCTTCATTCCAGATTTTATCAAGAGGCCATGAGGATGTTAAAAAAGTTAAAGAAGGATTTACATGAAGAAAAGTTCCTTTAGTTGGAGGTGTTTTTTCTTCTTTTTTATAAGAGTAGTAATTATAGAAGGCCTCATTCATGAGCCACTCCATCTGAGCCAGTTCATAAAGGAAGTCAGGGGCTTTTGAGGGGGGATGTTCTTTAATGTATTTCGGAAAGTGTCGACCTTCTTCATTAATAAAGTGAGAAGATGGAGGATAAGATTTAAGATAATTCTTGATATATGTGTTGGTGTCTTCATGAATAAAAAGGCATGTTACATAATAGTCTTTTTCAATGACATCAATAACTCCATTGATGAAACTATCTTTATAGGAATTAATTCGAATTTCTCGGGAAATGCCTTTTTTATCTGCAATAAAACGAGGTGGAGTCAGTGTTTTTTCAGATAAATAATCAAAGATTTGTTGTTGAAAGTCTTTGAGCTTCATGGGGTAAGTCCTTTTTTTGAACCACTTTTCGAGCTTTGTTAAGTTCTTCCACATAAACACTGTATTCAGGAATATTGCTATCCCATTCAATCATAATGGAGCAATTAGAGAGTTTATTCATAGTATAACTAAGG
>RFKI01000311.1 GCA_003694355.1 Bdellovibrio sp. | reverse complement strand
TCGTTACACTAAAATTATAAAAACAAGTGTTAACAACAAAGAAACCACCTTAGGAGGATACAGATGGCAGCAAGAAAGAAAACAAAAAAGAAAGCCACAAAGAAAAAGGCAACTCGCAAAAAAGCGACTAAGAAAAAAACGACTCGCAAAAAAGCTACAAAAAAAGCAGCTAAGAAAAAAACGACTCGTAAAAAAGCTACAAAAAAAGCCGCTAAGAAAAAAGCGACTCGTAAAAAAGCTACAAAAAAAGCCACTCGTAAAAAGAAATAAGAGGCTTTTTCTATTAAAAAGCAATAAAAACCCTCGAAGTGACCTTCGAGGGTTTTTTTATTATCAATTATAAGATTTTCAGAAGTAATAGAAAAAACCTATTTCTCCTGTCGGAGCAGCCACAAAATCACCAAGATCCACTAAAAACTGGAGTTCCGCATAAAAAGAAGTGCCCACCCACGGCCCTCTCAATTGAAGATATTGCAAACCTGCCGATCCAAACAAAAGGGTTTCTTGAAAATTCCCTTTGAGGCGCTGAGATTCACTCAAAAACTTCTCCATAAAAAAATGAGGACGCCCTTCAACTAAAGGTTTTTTTTCTTTTCGAAACCATGAAGCTAGTCCAGTAGCAAAATAAGGCAAAGCAGATCCTGAACCAGGAAACGCTTTCTTTAAACGCACGGAAGCTGTTTGAAACCCTTCGGACACTCCATAACCCAATAAAACTCCCACATCTGGCACAAAATCCAATTCCATCTGAACTCCTAAAAGCCCATGTAACCCTGCCAGTCCCATGCCAACTCCCACTTTTCTTTTTTGTCGAAAAGCTTCACCCGAAGAAAGAGCTTTATAACTTTGGACTTGCCGCCCCTTTTCTTCAACCAATATGGCTGCAGAAGAAAATTCTTGAAACCCCAATAACAATAAACTCAACACCACCAATAAGTGTCTTTTCATGTTCTTCTCCTCAGCTAAAAAACACGAGCCCTAATTCCTTCTTCTTGAAAAAACTTCTTCACAGATTTTTTATCAACATCTTTTAAGCGCCAAATCAATTCATGCATTAAAGATAAAGTTTTTTGACCTTCTTTGGTGCGGATGTATTTAGTAAGAGCCGCCATATCTCCACTAATTTGAACCATATTTTGAAGAAGTTCATTAATATCTGTTTTTTCTGACACATGCTCCATATGAGTTAAGACTCTATCAAAATTAACCACAAGACGATTCATTGTATGCAGAGTATTCGTAAAGGAGCCCTCACTTTTTTTCACAAAATCAAATATTTTTCCAGCAAGCCCATAACTTTGAGAAATCAGTTGATCAATTCTTGGAGGGTCCACACCTCGCACTACTTGTCCTGACTTCAACATGGGAGAATTTAAGCTTCCAGGACTTATTTCTATAAATTTCTCCCCGATTACTCCTGCCAAATTGATAAAAAACTGGCTGTCTTGACGAATGGTAGGCCAAGCCTTTCGACTCACACTGATTTTAACCCGAAGTTTCACTTCTTCACCATTAGGCATTTTCAAATTGGGATCAAATTGAATAGACTTCACCTTTCCCACCTTAATCCCCATAACCCTCACAGGGGAACCCACATCAATTCCACCTGCATAATTATAAGCCACTGTGAGTGTATAGCTACTCGCAAAAGGACTTAGAATACCTATAAAATAGGCAAACATAACAAGAACAACCAGTGAAGCTAAAAATAAAATACCCACTTTTGTTTCCGCTTTCATATCTCTTCCTTTGTTAATATAAATATGAAAACACCCAAGAAAGGATAAAGTCCACTATTATTATAGCTACTGAAGACGAAACCACACTTTTTGTTGTAGCCCGCCCCACACCCTCTGCTCCAGAACGACATCTAAACCCATAAAAACAACTCATTAAGGGAATTATCCCTCCAAAAAAAAAGCCCTTCACCAAAGCAAAAAGAAAATCCTGAAATTCCACAAAAACACGCATACCCGATAAAAAATAACCCGTTGTATAACCAAGTTTCATTTTGCTCACCATCACTGCTGAAAACAAGCAAATCCCATTAGACAATGACGTTAATAGAACCCCACCAATCAGGCAGGCCAAAAAGCGAGGCACAACAATAAATTTAATAGGATGAATCCCCAACATTTTTAAAGCATCAATTTGCTCTGTGACCTTCATAGTCCCCACCTCTGAAGCAATGCCTGCCCCTACACGTGATGTTAAAAGAAGAGCTGTTACAACAGGTCCTAACTCTCTTAGAATAAGAAGAGCTGCAAACCCAGGCACTAAAGCATCATTTTTAATAACAAGCTTCATATGAAAAGAGGCCTCAATAATGGTAACAATGGCCGCAAAGGCTACCGAAAAAATCACAATAGGAGCACTCCCCACAGCCACAAAGTATAACTGTTGAATCACATCCTTAAACCGATAAGGGGGCTTGATCGCTTGCCATAAGGTTTGTCCCACCAGATCCACAGCTTCGAAAAAAGCCCAAACCATTTCTGTAACCTGTGTCCCCAGTGCTGTCATTAGATGCAAGGTTATACTCCTAAGTAAATCTGTGTAGCCACATCCATTAAAAAGCTGGTTAACCAATCTGCCACAACAATGCCGACCATACTCGCCACAGCCGTTTGAACCACCGAACGTCCTACTCCTTTGGCACCTCCTCGAGTGGTGTAGCCCTTATAAGTACAAATGGAAGCCAAAACCACAGAAAAAACAAAGCATTTAAAAAGACCACCGCTAATAGAACCCCAATTAACAATCCGAGGAATATACCTTAAATACTCATCCATATTGATTCCTGAAAAGAACATCCCCATAAAAAGCCCACCCCAAACAGACATCACCAAACCCAGTCCCAATAGAAAAAAACTGGAAATCACAATCCCTGCAAAACGAGGGAATATAATCTCCTTGATAGGATCAGCACCTAAACAACGAATAGCATCAATTTGCTCCGTAACACGCATTGTTCCCAGCTCTGCAGAAGTATAAGCTCCAATCTTTCCACTTAACATAAAGGCAATGAGTAAAGGTCCCACCTCCCGAATGGTGCCACTTGTGGCAAGACCTCCCAAATAAGCCAAGGCCCCAAACTCTTGAATTTGCATCGTAAATTGAACAGTCATAATGGCTCCCACAAAAAAACCAGCTATGGACGTTGTGGACATGCTCTGAACCGTTACATTCCAAATTTGATCCACTAGGCTATGCAAAGACACCTTCTGATGGCGAACACTGGAAAAAACCTGTCCAACAAACTGAACACAGCCCCCAATATCCTCAACAAGCCTTAAAACCATTTTGTCGAAAACTCCTTCTTTGACTCCACCAATACCTGACAGGAGAAACAAACTCTTTCAAGATTTCCTAAAATCTCTTTGCACATTACACAACCTCTTCAAGAAAGCTTCTTACAAGAGGGTGAGAACTCTTCATAATACTTTCTGGAGAACCCTCTTCTATAATTTGTCCCTGGTCTAAAAATATAATTCGATGAGCTATATCTAACGCACATTGAATATCGTGGCTGACCACAACAGAAGTGACATGAAATTCTTCTGACAACTCTTTAATCAATAAATTGATGGCATTGGTAGTTACAGGATCCAGCCCTGTTGTGGGCTCATCATACAAAAGCACTTCTGGACCAACGGCGAGGGTTCGAGCCAAGCTCACTCTTTTTTGCATACCATAAGATAACTGGGCTGGCTTTTTTAATTCAATATCCTCACCCAAATGCACCGCCTTCAAACATTCTTGCACTTTTTTTCTGATTTCCTCAAGCCCCCATTGAAAGTGCCTTCTTATACCAAAAGCTACATTCTCAAAGATTGTCAGAGAGTCAAAAAGAGCAGGATGCTGAAAAACCATCCCACATTTTTTCCGAATTGGGAAAAGCTCTCTTTCTGTAAGACGAGAAACCTCTTGTTGATCCACCCAAATTTCACCACGAGAGGGCTTTAAAAGTCCCACAATATTTTTCAAAAGCACTGACTTTCCGGTGCCAGACGTTCCTAGAATAAATAGGATTTCCCCCTTTTTCACTTCAAAGGAAATCCCCTTTAAAACTTCTTTATCCCCAAAACTTTTATATACATTTTTAAACTGTATCATAAACTCCCTCAGAAAGAGGCCCCCTCACCTCTCCTGTAATAAATTGGTGCACCCGAGGGTCCTGACACTTCAATGTCTGTTCAAAATTTCCAGTTATAATTAGTTGTCCGCCAAACATAAAGCCCATACGATGAGCTAGTTGTTGAGCTCGATGCACATCATTAGTGACGGCCACAACCGTGGAACCTTTTTCTTTTTGCAACTCTAAAATCATTGCAATGATTTTGCGGCTGGTTACGGGATCCAAACCTGCCGTGGGATCATCATAAAAAACAATTTCTGGGTCTAAAGCTAAAGCACGCGCAATTCCCAGCCTTTTTTGCATCCCCCCGCTGATTTCATCAGGATACAGGTTTTTTTCTTTTAACAATCCCACACGGTCCAAAAACTCTTCTGCTCTTTGATGGATTTCCTTTTCTGACAAGGCTTTAACTTCCCTCAAAGGGAAAGCCACATTTTCAAATACAGTTAAAGAGTCAAATAAAGCGTTTTTTTGAAATAACATTCCCATTCGCTGCACCATTTTGATGCGCCTTCCCTCTTTTACTTTTTGCAAATCCTCTCCTTCAATTTTCACGACTCCCTGATCAGGAGTGTAAATCCCTGCCATGAGTTTCAAAAGAGTGGACTTTCCCGATCCCGAAGGCCCCATGATCACAAAGACCTCTCCTTTAGGAAGAGACAAACTCACATTTTGAAGCAATGGTTGCTCATCAAATGAGAACGACACATCAATCAATTCTATTTCAGGTGACGCCATGCTCTGCCCTTACTTTCAACATACAAGCATTATGACAACTTTTCAGAAAGGGAGCAATGAAACAAGAGAGCTTTCTTTTTTAACTTCACAATAAACACTTTGCCATCTATTAATAAGATTACTAAAATAACAAATAAAGAAAGGTAGGTAAGTCAATGGTTCATAAAAGAAAGAAAATAGGAATTATTGGTGCCGGATTTGTTGGTTCTACTTGTGCCCATTGGGCTGCAGCCAAAGAACTGGGAGATGTGGTTCTTTTGGACATCAACGAAGGAGCGGCCAAAGGAAAAGCTTTGGACCTCTATGAAGCTTCTGCTGTAGAAAATTTTGACGCCAATGTGATTGGAACCTCTGACTATGCTGATCTAAAGGGAGCTGATGTGATCATCATCACGGCTGGCCTTCCCCGAAAACCTGGAATGAGCCGAGATGATTTACTCAGTACCAATGCTAAAATCATGAAAAACGTTTGTCTGGGTATTAAAGAACATGCTCCTGATTCCATTATTATTGTTGTCAGCAACCCATTAGATGCCATGGCTTATGTGGCAAAAGAAACCTTGGGATTTCCTAGAGAACGCATTATTGGAATGGCTGGAATCCTGGATAGTGCTCGTTTTCGTTCTTTCATTGCAGAAGCGGCACAAGTCAGTGTTAAGGAGGTTCAGGCCTTTGTTCTGGGAGGACATGGTGACACCATGGTTCCCATGCCACGACACTGCTCTGTAGGAGGAGTTCCCCTTCTTCAAGTGTTAAGCAAAGAAAAGGTAGATGCTCTTGTGGAACGGACACGCAAAGGTGGAGCTGAAATTGTAGGCCTTTTAAAAACAGGATCGGCCTATTATGCCCCCTCAGCCAGCGCCATTCAAATGGCAGAAGCCATCTTGAAAGATCAAAAACGGATTCTGCCCTGTGCGGCCTACCTTCAAGGAGAGTATGGTGTAGAAGATATTTTCGTAGGTGTGTTGTGTAAACTCGGAGGAAAAGGGCTCGAAGAGGTTGTGGAAATAGAGCTCAATGAAGAGGAGCGCGCGGGACTTCAAAACTCTATTAATGCCGTCAAAGAGTTAGTCAGTGCCCTTAAAAACCTTGATTATTAAAAAAATCAACAGCATTTGATTAAGCCAAAGGAGAGCTTCCATGAATATACATGAATATCAGGCTAAAGAGTTATTACGCCGATTCGGCATTCAAACGCTTAAAGGTCAAGTGGCCACCACACCCGAAGAAGCCGTAGAGGCTGCCAAATCCATTGGAGGCTCTGTATGGGTTGTAAAAGCTCAGATTCATGCAGGAGGACGCGGTAAGGGAGGAGGCGTAAAAGTGGCCAAATCTCTTGATGAAGTGAAACAACATGCTGAAAACATCTTGGGCATGCGTCTTGTTACTCACCAAACAGGTCCTCAAGGAAAAATTGTCCACAAAGTCTTAATTGAAGAAGGTTGTGACATTGCCAAAGAATACTATGTCGCCGCTCTTGTTGATAGAAGCTCTGGACGCATTGCCATGATGGCCAGCTCAGAAGGCGGTATGGATATTGAGGAAGTGGCGCAAAAAACTCCTGAGTTAATCCATACCGTGACCACTGATCCTGCCACAGGCCTTTTGCCTTTTCAGGCTCGCCAGTTGGCTTTTGCCATTGGTATGAAGGGCAAAGTGGTCAACAAAGCCGTTAAAAACCTCTTAGCCCTTTATAAGG
>RFKI01000310.1 GCA_003694355.1 Bdellovibrio sp. | reverse complement strand
TATAAGTCGTTATTGTTGAGTGAATAAATCTTTTAAAAAGCGAGCAAAAGCTTTGAAAATACTATGGTTTATTTATATTTTTTTCTATTTGGCGGTTTTAAGTCCCTCTTATGTGCGCTCCGCACAAGAAACAAAAACTGAAGAACCCCCTCCTTCTTCGATTCCAGAGAAAAAAACGGAAACATCCTCTCCCTCTTCCACGGCAGAGAAAAAGTCGGATTCTCCTTCCTCCACCTCAGAGCAAACAACCAACCCCCAGTCCCCTTCTTCCACACCTGAGAAAGAATCTTCCTCTCCCGCTCCTCTTAACCAAGTCCAATGGTTTTATCCTGAACTTGGCCTCTCACCAAAAGAGAAACGAACCGCTGTTCTTTTTTCTGGAGAAGCAGCTCCAGGAACAACAATCACTTTGGCAGAAGAAAAAATCCCTGTGCTCATCAAACAAAAAATATTTTACATAAAAAAAGAAAACCTCTTTCTTGGCCCCACAAAAGTCATTGCAGATGACACAGGCTATTTTGAAATCACTCTTCATTTACCTATATCCTCGGCCAATATTCCCTTTGAAGTCACATTTCCCTCTGGAGAAAAAAAGATTTACCAGTTTAATATCAAAGTGAAAGAAGCATCCCTTGAAACACCTGACTCTCAGTTTAAAAAGTCCCCCTACCGACAGAAAAAATGGAGCCTCTGGGCTGGAACGGGAATTAATATTTTAAATTACCAACAGGAAGCCCCCGCTATCCCAGCTTCTCTTAACCTAACCACAGCCAAATTCCCTTCTTTTTATGCCAGAGTAGAAAGATTTTTCTTCAAAGACTGGAAAGGCCTTTTAAGCTTCAGTCTTTCACCAGGAGCTGCCAAATCCTCAGATCAAATTACCATCTCCAAAGAAAATTATAATTGGATTATTTTTTCTCTGGAGTCGGTATATTTTCCGGAAAAATGGAAAAAGCTTTTTAAGCAAAAATATCTCGCCAGATGGGGAATTCGAGGAGGACTCCAACAACATTTTCTCCCTTTTATTGCCAGGACAGGAACCAATGCTTCTCAAGCTGAAGTGGCCACCAACCCTGTTACTATGATCACTTTAGGGGGCCAGTATATGGTGAGCCTCACAAAGCGATGGGCTGTTGAAACCTTTTTAAGGTATCAATATCCTGTTATTTCAGGAAACCTTTTTGAAATTAAACCCAAATTTGCTTTTGATGGATCCATCGGAACATCTTATAAGTGGCGCCATCAATGGAAAGTGGGTGTTTTCTGGTATGGTCAATGGCACTCTTATGGTTTTTCTCACATGGATAAATACTTTGAAAACACGGGCTCAGGATCAAACCCATCTACAGGAACTCAATCCCTTTTCTTTTCCAATCTGGAACTGCGAATTGGATATGAATTCAATTAAAAGTTAACAACTCCACGACCAGTGAAACACAGAATATACAACTATAAATAGCTTTCTTTTTTCTCTCATTGAATCGTCCATTCTTTTCAACACATAGGCTGTGTGGTTTTGAAAGCTTTCTTGTCTTTATCGTAAATAAACCTAAGACTTTGATCTTTTCGAGTTTCTACTTTGTGCTTCCTTTTTTTATTTTTGCTACAAGATTTTGTTGAATAAGATAAATCTCACCGTTTTAAAAAAGCCCCCATCAAAGGGGGCTTTTTTAAATTCTTTTTTTCCCCTATTAGTGAGCTTTCTTCTTCTTCGCAGCAGCTGCCTTAAGTGCTTCTTTCGGAGAAGTCGTTTTCTCTTCTTTTGTAGGGATGATTTCATTGGCCACCAGAATTTTTTCTCGAAGCTCTTTTAAAAGCTCAGGCCGTTCCTTAAGCACTTGTTTTACAGAGTCTCTTCCTTGCCCTAAGCGCTCTCCCTGATAGCTATACCAAGCCCCTGACTTGTCAACAAGATTATGCTTAACAGCAAGATCCAGCACATCCCCTTCTTCTGAAATTCCTTCTCCATACATTAAATCAAATTCCACTTTGGCAAAGGGAGGAGCCATTTTATTTTTTACCACCTTAACAGCCGTTCGGTTTCCAACTACCTGGTCTCCCTTTTTAATGGCACCAATGCGACGCACATCCAGCCTGACTGTAGAATAAAACTTTAAAGCATTTCCCCCTGTGGTTGTTTCAGGATTCCCAAACATCACTCCTATTTTCATACGAATTTGGTTAATAAAAATAACAAGGGTGTTGCTACGGTTAATGGCTGCCGTTAACTTTCGCAAAGCCTGAGACATTAGACGAGCCTGTAAACCCATATGGCTATCTCCCATTTCCCCTTCAATTTCTGCACGAGGAGTTAATGCTGCCACAGAGTCCACCACAAGCACGTCAATCGCACCAGAACGCACCAATGTTTCTGTAATTTCTAAAGCCTGTTCACCCGTATCTGGCTGAGACACTAGCAAATCTTTGATATTCACACCTAGCTTTTGGGCATAATTGATGTCCAAAGCATGCTCGGCATCTACAAAAGCCACCGTGCCGCCTTGCTTTTGAGCTTGAGCAATGGTTGAAAGCGCCAAAGTGGTCTTACCTGAGCTTTCTGGACCATAAATTTCCACAATCCGTCCCCGCGGCAACCCACCAATTCCTAAGGCAATATCTAAACTCAAAGCACCTGTACTTACCACAGGTACATCCTCATAAAGGCTTTTCTTTCCTCCCAACTTCATAATGGAGCCTTTACCAAATTGTTTTTCAATAGCTGCAACTGCCAGATCCAAAGCCTTTAATTTATCTCCTGATTGTTGTGTTGTTGGCATAACATTTCTCCTTTTTTAAGATTGTATCCCCTCGAGCAAAAAGCTAAGAGCCCATTGGGCTGCTTGTTTTTGAATAAATAACCGATCACCTTCAAAGTGCTGAAGACTCACCTTTTCAATTCCCGGGCCACATAATCCAAAACAAACCGTGCCCACAGGCTTCTCTGGCGTTCCGCCACCCGGACCAGCAATTCCAGTAATGGATACAGACCAGTGACTCTTCAACACTTCTTTCGCTCCCCTTGCCATGGCTCTTGCCACAGGAAGACTCACCTCACCATAAGCTTTTATGGTTTCCATAGGAACCTTTAAAAGTTTCTGCTTGGCAAAAGCTGTATAGGAAACGACCCCCCCCTTATAAAATTGGGAGGCCCCTGACAGGGAAGTCACCCAGGAAGACAAGAGCCCTCCCGTACAACTTTCAGCCAAACTCAATGTCTGTTCCCTCTCTACGAATCGATTATGAATCTGTTGTTTTAACTCTTCTACTGTCATAAGAACCCTGTCTTAAAATACACCAATTGTAATACCATATTTGTTATAATCCCTGCAGCCACATCATCTGTAACAACGCCAATTCCCCCTTGAATTTTCCGATCCAACCAGCCAATGGGAAAAGGCTTCCATATATCCAGAAAACGAAAAAGAAGAAATGCACTTAAGCAAAACACCCATGAAAATGGCAACCAAGTCATGGCCACGACAAATCCTACCACTTCATCAATAACAATTTCTCCACTATCATGCACTCCTAATTTCAGTTCATGAGCTGTTGCAACAAAGACAGAAATAACGCATAAAGCTAAAGCCCACCCCATATAAGCCAACGGATGGAGTTGAGCCAAAAGCCATACAAGAGGCACCGCCCCCAATGTTCCCAACGTTCCTGGTGCCCAAGGGCTCTTACCTAAGTAAAACCACGTGGCCAAAAGCTGAACCATAGTTTCACCTTCTCATAAAGCTGGCCCTTTGTCCTGTCCTTATTTAAAGAAGCTAAAAAGAAAAAGCTCTCTACGAACAATTCGACTATCGTATTGAAAAAAATTTGTAATAAAAATAACAGAAAACACAGATTGTGCTGCGCAATATTAATGGTTTCTTAAAACTTAACCGATAGAGGCTTTAAGAAGCCCATGGAAGAAAAAGCCAAAAAAATCACATTCAATGACATTCTACGAGCTGCCTTTAAAAAGCAAGCTAGCGACATCCATCTGAAAGCTGGTAAAGCCCCTGTTATCCGAGTCCATGGCCGCCTTTCTCCTCTCTCCTCCAAGTTACCCCCCCTTTCCAATGACGCTCTTCTTCGTATCGCTTTAAACTTAATGAGTGAAGAACAACAAAAAGCCTTTCATGAAAACAAAGAAATTGATTTATCTTATGGCATTTCAGGATTAGGGCGTTTTCGAATTCATATTTTTAAACAAAGAAGCTCTGTTCAACTCGTCATTAGAAACATTCCTGACCAAGTTCGCCCTCTCTCCGAACTAAACTTACCCTCTGTTATTGAACAAATAGCCAACATTGAAAGAGGCCTTATTATTGTCACAGGGGCCACAGGCTCTGGAAAAACCACGACCCTAACGGCCATTGTTGATTATATTAATAATCATAAAAGTCGCCACATTCTGATGATTGAAGACCCCACTGAGTTTCTGATTCGGGATAAAAAAAGCATCATCACGCAAAGAGAATTAGAAACAGATACTACAACTTATCCTAAAGCCCTTCGAGCAGCTCTCCGTCAAGACCCAGACGTGATCCTTATTGGTGAAATGAGAGATCCTGAAACCATGGCTACAGCCTTAACTGCTGCAGAAACAGGCCACCTGGTTCTTACAAGCATGCACACTTTAGATGCTCAAGAAACCATCCTCCGCTTTATCTCTAGCTTTCCTCATGAGAAAGACGCTCAAATTCGCGCTCAATTAGCTTCAGTACTCAAGGCCATTATCTGTCAAAGACTCGTGCGGCGAAAAAAAAAGGAAGGCTTTATTCCTGCGGCAGAAATACTTATAAACAACGCCCGCATCTCTGAACTCATCACAAACCCTCAGCGCACTCACGAAATTCTTTCAACCATAGAAGACAGTCAATCCTGGAAAATGCAAAGCTTTGATCAATCTCTTATGGATCTGATTTCACGAGGCGAAATCAGCTATGAAGAGGCCCTCTCTGTTGCCTCTAACCCTGAAAACTTTGCCATTCGTTACCAAGGAATCTCTCAAATGGATGGCAAAAAATGGGGTGACTCTTCTCAATTTAAAAAACGCTATGAAGAAGAGTGGAACCGCATAGCCGATATAGAAATCGATAACCAATCCCTCACTCAACCTGAAATAAAAGTTCAAAAGAAGAAAAAAATAAGATAGTTTTTCTTTATGAAAAACACCACTGACAAAACTTATTCCCGAGCTCTTCTTTATTTAGCTGATCTCCTTGCTAGAAGAGATCACTCCAAAAAAGAACTTCAACAAAAGCTATCCAAAAAATTTGATCCTCAAACGATTAAAAAAGCCATCCAGTACGCTCAAGAGCAAAAGTGGATGCTTCCAGAAAAAGAATTGGCTCAAAAAGTAGCCCTCTCTCTTCACCGCAAAGGAAAAGGCCATTATTACATTCAAAAGTATCTTAAAGAAAAAGGACTCCCCTCCATTCCAGAAGACCTCGAGTTAGAAAAAACAAAAGCTTTACAACTAATACAAAAGAAAAAAAAAGATAAACCTAAATCTCTTCAAGAAAAACAAAAGCTCAAGTTTTTTTTGGCAAACAAAGGGTTCTCTTCCGAATGCATTCACCAGGTTTTGCAAAAATTAACTGAAGAGAACTTCTCGAATGACTTTTAAAAGCTCCATCCGTCCAACAGATTTATTTAAAATGGCAATAAATCCATGTTCTAGCGCTTTCTCTCTCTCTTCCTGATTGGAAAAACCTGAAAGCGCAATACAGGGAATTTGAAATCCTTCTTTTCTTAAACGCCCTAAACACTCATAATCTGTTTTTTGAAGTAAACTTAGGTCTATAATAGCTAAGTCCACAACCTCTTTTTTGCAAAATTCTAAAGCTTCTTCACAGGATGAGACAATATGGGTCTGCATCCCTGATACAAGTAAACTTTGTTTGATTAACAAAAGCTGATCGGAGTCTTCTTCAAAAAGCAATATCTTCTTTGTCTTCTGAGAAGATAATTGCCACAGACAATCCTCTTTGGAATATTCTTCGAAAATAACCATATCTTCCGTTAAATCAACAAAAAACTCGAAAACACTTCCCCTCCCTGCACGGCTTTCTTTCAAAAGAAGATCTCCTCCCAAAGCTTGGCTGAGCTTCTTACATAAAGCCAAACCAATTCCTGTACTTTTTTCTTTCACTTTTTGAGAATGTAAATTAGATGAAAAAAACTCAAACACCTTATCCTTTTTCTCCTCTTGGATCCCCACTCCAGTATCTTGTATTTTCACAGAAAAGCGATAACCCTTATCTTGTGGCTGCATATTAAGATAAATCGTAACGCCCCCTTGTTCCGTGTATTTAATGGCATTGTCTAAAAGATTTGTCATAATTTGCCTAAACTTAACAACATCCAAACAGATTCTTGCATGCTGGCTTGTTTCCCTATGCACTTTTAAATAAAGACCTTTTTTTTTGGCTCTTTCTTGAAATTGACCCATTACAAATTCCAACTCTCGACAAGGATAGAAAAAAACAGGCTCTAATGTTAACTGCCCAGCTTCAATTTTTGTAATATCAATAATATTCTCTAAAAGACTCATTAAATGAGAACTATTTTTATAAATAATTTTTATATACTCTTTTTGATCTTCTTCAGAAACATCTTCTTTGTAAAGAATTTCAGAAAAACCATTAATCACATTTAAAGGAGTTCGAATTTCATGACTCATAGATGCCAGAAAAACATTTTTATTTTCTGACTCAGAAAGAGCATTTTCTTTTTGTTCCTCCAGGTTTTTCCACGAATCATAGTATTTTTCCCGAAGGAGAGAGTGTGTCCCTGTTAATAAAAACACAAATGAAAGAAAGTTTAACTCATTTCCTAAAGAGAGATAGCTAATGTGTTCACTAAAAATCGGAAAAACAATAGCAGGAAACACACTAAGAAGACTCACAATCAAAAAAGATCTAAAAGGCAAAATAAAACTCCCTAACAAGATCACACCAGATAAATACCGAAGCGCTATTCCCCAATGTGTTTGCTGAGATACAAAATAGGTTATTGCATAAACAACAACCATAAGAGAAATTAATAATAAATAAACGATTAAAGGATAGTATTTCCCTCGAGCTATAAAATAAAAAACTAAAAAGAAAAGAAAGCTGCCCCCAAAAATATAATGAAAAATCTCTTGGTTTATAATGCCTCTTTCCCCCCATAAAAACCATATCCAAGAAGCCAATATTAAAATAATGAGAACAAGGAAGGCCGCTGAAAACTCCAAAGCCAGAAATCGCTTTTTAAAATCATAAGTTTTATCCCGAGGCTCTACTAAACGAAAAAGGACCTTTTTAAAAGCACTCAATTAATACCTCCGGACATTTGATCAAAACGCCATTTAACATGTCCCCTTGGAGTTCGATACAAATAATGAGGCACTTGGGGGTCATAAACAAAAAGCTTCTTCTTTATTTGCTTTCTTTTTTGGACAACTTTTTCTATTTTCTTTAAAAGGTCTTTTTTAGTAATCTCATAAACCACCCATTTCAAATCTTGTACTTGAGCCTCACCACGAGGCTGCCCCCAAACTTCTATTTCCAAAAAGAGACGATTCCCAAACGAAACCAAACGTGCAGATTTCCATTCAACTCCCTCACCAAAAGCTGGAAAATCATATATTTTTTTATCAACCTTATTGTCAAAATGGATTTTCTGCGGCCTTAAATAAATAAAATATTTTCTATACTGAAGCTCACAGCTTTTACTTTGCAAGGACTGAGCTGAACAGTTGAGCGAGCTTTCTGCTGCCGGCGACAAAGCATTCCAGAACAAAAAAATTAAGCCTATAAAGCGCACTCTTAATTTGCCTTTTTCTCAAACTAAAGAATACCTTCAAAATAAGTCAATCAGCAAGCACTAAGTACTTGCTGATGAACTTATTTCCTTAATTTAAAATATCAGGAGCATTATTTTTTAAAAACTCATCCTCCTATAATTTGTGTTAATTTATCTTCTAAACGAGCTATTAACTCATTTTTCATCTCTTCAAGGATAATTTGAACGGGAATTCCTGCTATCCCCAATTTAGAGGTAACTTTTTCTATGACTCGATCCAGTCTATCACTCAACCGATCTAATAAACTATGAATTTTATCAACAAGCCCATCTAATTTCATCTCCAAAAGGTCCATTTTGTCCAAAAGTCTCTGAGCCCGCTCAATGACTCGAGCCTGACGAGGATCGTTAGGGTCAAGTTGGGCAATACGATCTTGAATTTCTTGACGAACCATGTCCAGCTTATCCCTTAAGCTTTGTAAATTAAAATTCAAATTGCCAAAAGAGTCTGATAAATTTTGTTCAATTTTCTTTAACTTCTTTTTTAGTTTCCCAATTCGAAAAAGGCTAATATCACTATTTCGAATATTTAAATCCACTGAGATTTTTTCCAACGCCACCTCTGTGGACTGTGCCATCTTTTCAGCAACCTGGGCACTTTCTTCCACTTGGCCCAAATCAAAACGTTTATCAAACTCTGGATCCCCTGTTTTAAGAGAAATGGGTTGTTGATCTATTGGAGCAAAACCCTGTTTGCAGCCCACAGCAAAAACACTTAAAAATAAGATAAACAAGATTTTTTGTTTCATTCCCCCCCCAGTTAACATTTAAAAGTTTGTTTTCTATGACTTGAAGGAAGCAAGCTCCATGCCTGAAAAGCTACAAAAAAATGAAAGGATTTTTTTGAAAAAAGACTAAGCCTTTAGTCCTGTAAAAGCTCTCAACAAAAATACATAAATTAAAAAATAAAAGTGAGACAGGTTAAGAAGTTTTTAATAGTAGATACATTATTTTATGTGGACCAATTTGAGGCACATGAAAAAGAGGACCATAATACAAAAAACCCATTTTCTCATAGAACCCAAAAGCCTCTTGTCTAGCATGACACCAAAGAAGAGTGGATTGCCGCTCTTTCAACATTTTCTTCGCAACCAGAATCAGCTGTCTCCCAACACCCTTATTGCGAAAAGAAGGGGCCGAAGCCATCTGTCTTAAACGAAAAGGATTTTGTCCCTGGAGCGCTTCATGCCCTTCCTTAAAAAAAGAAGCAATTCCTACAAGCTTATCTCCACTAAAGGCTCCTAGATGAAAGCTATCTGGATGCAAGTCGCCAGGATAAACACACTGAGACTCTGTCAAAAAAGGTCGCAGCCACTGCCTTCGAGGAGAAAGAGTTTCCTTATAGGTAATTTCTTTGACTTCTATGAAATTCTGTCTCATTTCTTGAATATATGACAAATGAAGAAAAAGAAAAGCTTCTTTCTTGGTTTCAACAAAACAAACGCCCTCTACCATGGAGAACCACAAAAGATCCTTATAAAATATGGATCTCTGAAGTCATGCTACAACAAACTACCTCTCAAGCTGTAATTCCCTATTATAAAAGATTTATTCAGAAATTCCCCACCCTCCAACACTTGGCTCAGGCCCAAGAAGAAGATGTTTTAGAACTGTGGTCAGGGCTTGGTTACTACTCCAGAGCCAGAAATCTTCATAAAGCTGCCAAAATGATTTACAAAAAAAAACAGTTTCCTAAAAGTTTTAAAGAATTGCTTCAACTACCAGGCTTTGGACCCTATACTTCCAGAGCCGTAAGCAGCTTGGCCTTTAAAGAAGCTGTGGGAGTCCTCGACGGAAATGTGATCCGTGTTTTAACCAGAAAAGAAAACCTAAAGTGGTCATGGTGGCAAACGAAAGAAAAAAAACAGCTTCAAAATATGGCAGACCAAGCTGTGTCTCAAGTTGATAGTTCTGTAATGAACCAAGCCCTTATGGAACTAGGAGCTACAATTTGTTTGCCTCAAAATCCCAAATGCATTCTTTGTCCATGGAACTCCGCATGCAAAGCCTTTGAAAGCCAAACCCAAAACCAAATTCCACTTAAAAAACCTAAAAAATCCATGGAACATTGGTCCTGGAACATCCATTTCATTCGAAAACAACAGAAGATTCTCTTGGTCAAAGATCCCTCCTTGCCTGTTCTAAAAAGCCAATGGGTGCTTCCTGGTAACTTTAGAAAATTAAAATCTCCCCCTAAAAGCTATAAAATCAAACACACCATCACCCATCACCACATCTATATTCAAAAAATTGATCAAAAAAGAACGCTAGGCTCTTCGATTCAATGGGAAGAAAGAAAATGGGTTCCCTTAAACAGAATTAAAACGAAAGCTCCCAGCTCTCTCATTCAAAAAGTATTATCCCAGGTTTTTAGTGTTTATGTCTTAGTCTTCCTTTTGTCTTGTCAACACACCCCAAAACCATCTGCACCCAATCCTCTCCTTTTTGCAAAACAACTCACTTTTGGAGGAGAAAACACCCATCCACAACCTCTTGGAGACTTTCTCCACATCGCTTACATTAGCTCAAAAAGAAAGCAACACAATAATAAACAAATTTATATTTTAAATAGAAAGTCACTTGAGGAAAAACGACTTACTTTTCAACATGGAGACATTCTTTCTTTAAGTGCCTACAAGAACTTTCTGGCCTATGCCAGCACCACTGATGAAGATAAAGAACGGCTCTTTGAAAAAAAATCTGGAAGTGAAATTTATCTCAGTGATCTTACAGGGCGACATATAAAGCGCCTAACCTTTCATAAAGGCTATGACTCTGAAGTGCAACTCTTAGCCCACTCTTTCCTTTTTGTAAGAGGTCAGGAGAATAGAAACAATATCTTTATACAGCCTCTTAAAGGGAAGAAAGCAAAACAGCTTACTTTTTCAAATACAAAAAAAATCTCACCTCAATTATCTCCTTCTCACTCTTATTACGCTTGGGCTGAACAAAAAGAAGGATTTAAAGAATATGATTTAGTTCTCTCCCCATTTAAACCATTCAAGCCCAAAGACCTTTTTACTTCGAAAAGCGGACTTATTTTTCCCTCCTGGCATCCCCGAAAAGATCTTCTTATCTTCAGTGCCCAGATTGGAGACAGCCAATTTATGGAAATCTATACTTATAACCCTCAAACCCGTTGCCTGAAACAACTAACCCACTCCTCCATAGATAAACGACGTCCTGTTTTTTCCCCAGAAGGGGACCTTATCTACTTTGAAAGCCTTAACCCTTCTCAAATCTTTGTTATGAACTACGTTCCTCCATCCAAATGTCTTTCTCTTTAGACCTCAACTTGCTTCTTTCAAAAAAAAACATTATTCTAAAATTATGTTTAAAAAATTTCTTCTTCTTTTGTTTTCACTTTTCATCCATCTCCCCTTCTTGAAGTCAGCTCCCATTCCTGCCACCTCCAGTTCCAACTTCATTTCTAGTAGCCCAAACTTTTTTGCCTCCGAACTAGGCTTTACTATTCATGCCAAAGACACTCTATGGACCTTAAAAACCTCTAAAAATCCCCATGTTGTGAGAGTATTCCAGGCCCCACAGAAACATAAGGGTATCCAGCCGGCCCTCACCGTACGTGTGGATATTCTGAAAAGGCCTCTTTCTTTT
>RFKI01000309.1 GCA_003694355.1 Bdellovibrio sp. | reverse complement strand
GGGAGAGGCTGCTCCTGGAGAAATTTTGGCCGTTACTTTCACCAATAAGGCGGCCAGAGAGATGTCCCAAAGGATTGTTCACCTTTTGTCTCAGCTGCAGGTTCCAGTTTATGAAGATCTTTGGGTGACGACATTTCATTCTTGTTGTGCACGGATTTTGAGAGACCAAATTCATCTTTTGGATTACCAGCCTTTTTTTGTGATCTATGATGAGTCGGACCAATTGGGAGTGATTAAAAAAGTTATAAAAGACTTAAACTTAAATGATAAAATCTATACTCCTAAAGGTTTAAAGGCTCGGATTCAAGAGGCAAAAAATCAAGGACTAGGCCCTGATGAAGTGGAAAGAAAAGCCCCTTTATTGATGAACGAAAAGAGCCTAGAGGTGTACCGGGTTTATGAAGAGTATTTAAAGCGCGCTAATGCTTTGGATTTTTCAGACCTCTTACTAAAAACATATGAGCTATTTCGATTATATCCTCCTGTTTTAGAGGAATATCAAAATCGTTTTAAGTATATTTTGATTGATGAGTATCAGGACACAAATCACATCCAATATCTTTTAGTAAAGTTACTGGCAGAGAAACATCATAATCTTTGTGTTGTGGGTGATGAAGATCAATCGATTTATAGTTGGCGAGGGGCTGATATTACGAATATTTTAAGTTTTGAAAAAGACTTTCCTGACTGTAAGGTTATTAAATTGGAAGAAAATTATCGTTCCACTCAAACCATTGTAAAGGCTGCTTCAGCTCTCATTCAAAATAACACTCAGAGAAAAGGGAAGGTGTTATTTAGTCAGAAAGAAGAAGGTGTTAAAATTCATATTCGTGAAGAGGCCTCAGAATATGAAGAAGCTCGTTATGTGGTTTCTCAAATTTCTTCGCTGAGGCAGGAACAGCCCTATGCCTACAAAGACTTTGCCGTGTTTTATCGGACCAATGCGCAGTCGCGAGTATTAGAAGAGCAGCTAAGGAGCTATCGCATTCCCTATAAACTAATCGGAGGCCTTCGATTTTATGACCGCATGGAAGTGAAAAACATTTTAGCCTATATGCGGTTAATGCTTAACTTAAAAGATGATGCCGCTTTGAAAAGAATCATTAATGTTCCTGGACGAGGTATAGGGAAAACCACTTTAGATAAATTGCAGGCAGAAGCTCATCGCTCTTCTTTAAGCCTTTTTGAAACAATTCCCCTGATGATTGAAAAAAAGTTGGTTCATTCAGGGACTCAGAAAAAGTTAAAGTCTTTTTATGACCTTTTAACTTCTCTTTATGAATATTCACAAAGAGCTAGTCTTTCAGAAATTTACATTCAAATTCTAGAGGCCACTCAATATGTCCAGCGTTTGAAAGAAGAAAACACTTTAGAGTCAAAGGGGCGAATTGAAAACCTGGAAGAGTTGAATAATGCTATTACGCAATTTGAATCAGAAAGAGGAGAAGAGGCTTCTCTGCAGAGTTTTCTGGAAGAAATGGCGCTTGTATCAGATGCTGACCAGGTGTCGGAAAATGAAGATCATGTGACTTTAATGACGTTGCATGTTTCAAAAGGTTTAGAATACCCGGTTGTTTTTATAGTGGGCATGGAAGAAGGTCTGTTCCCTTCTTTTCAGAGTATGGATGAAAGTGATCCTTTTTCTCTGGAAGAAGAACGTCGTTTAGCTTATGTGGGTATGACACGGGCTAAAGAGCGGCTTTTTTTAACCCATGCCAGGACTCGTCGCGTTTGGGGACAAGAGCAAACCTATGCGCCAAGTTTGTTTTTAAAAGAGCTTCCCGAAAATCTGGTAACTCGTTCTTCTTCATTGGGGCGCCCTCGGTTTTTAACCCGTTATCAGAAAAAGTACAGTCCGTCTGTTGAAGAGGAGATTTCTCAATTTATGCCTGATTATGAAGATTTTTCTGATGAGGAAATAGGTTTTCAAAAAGGTATGCGTGTGCGCCACCCAACATTTGGAGTTGGGTCTGTTTTAAAAGTAGAAGGAAAGGGCGAGAATCAGAAAGTGAGTGTGCTTTTTAGAAATCAAACCAGTAAAAAATTTATTGCCAAATATGCCAGACTAGAGAGGGTTTAAATGAAGCATATTTTAGTTGGAACAAACAGGAAGGATTCAAGATCTGCCTCTGTGGCCAAACAGGTTCAGGAAATTCATCAGTCTTTGGGGGAGACTTATGAAATTATTAATTTACAGCAGTTGCCTCTTCATGAATTGCCTTGGGGAGTGTATGGAGAAGAAATACAGCATCCTCAAATCAAAGAAGCCATAGAGGCCATTAACTCATCAGAAGGTGTTGTTATTATTTGCCCAGAGTATAATGGCTCTTTCCCTGGGGCTTTAAAATATTTTATTGATTACTGGAAGTATCCAGATGCTTTTGAATTTCGCCCTTTTTGTTTAATAGGTTTGGGAGGACGTTTTGGAGGTTTGCGTCCTGTGGAGCATTTGCAGCAGGTTCTTGGCTACCGGAATGCTCACATTTACCCTCAAAGAGTTTTTATTGTTAATGTGTGGGACCAAATGGACCAAGAGGGTCGTCTGACCTCTCAGGAAACCCTTGGCCTTTTAAAAGAACAAGCCAAGGGCTTTAATAGATTTATCAGAAAGATACTTTTATAAATGGGTCAGACTTCAGAAAAAGGCCTTTAGCCTGCCTGAAGGCTCTCATTACAAAGATGTTTTTCCTTTTAAGGACTCCAGTGGGCAGAAAAAGATGATAATAGCTATTGAGAAAATTGGATCGCCCTGTTCTTAGTTGTTGACAGCAAATAACTCTATTTGTCTTTCTTCAATAAGGTCCTTCCTCTTTTAGAGCGCTTTTCAGTCTGCAAGAGTAAGAGGATAAGGGGGCGTATTGCTTCAACTAAGAGTACAGAGCAAACTTCGTCAAGATAAGGAATTGTCGAGATGACAAGAAGCTTCCTTTAGTTGTTTGGGGGAAGTAACTTTTGCTATGCAAATTAAAATTCTCACTTTGAAACAGTTTGACTTCTAAAATTCGGGTTTTAGAGAAAATTCCCTTATAATTAAGGGAAAAGGGATATGTATGTATGAAAAAAAGTCTTTTGATTTTAACACTGATTGGAGTACCTCTTTTTTTATTTCAAAATTGTGCACGCAAGTTATCTGGAGAACTCAAATCTTTTTCATCCAAGGAATTACCGAGTTCTTCTTCTATTCAAGTTAATATAAATACTTGCGATTATACCAAAGATGCTCAGTGTCTGTGTGCACAGTTGCCGCCTGAAGGTTACATAGCAGCTTATATTCAAAGAGAAGATGGGACTCCTTATATGGGAACCATTCATTTAAATGGTTCTATAT
>RFKI01000308.1 GCA_003694355.1 Bdellovibrio sp. | reverse complement strand
GTTGTCTTCCAAGGTTGGGAAGGTGAAGGCCAAGTTAATCTTCATGAAGGAAAGGTGTTGATTTCAGACTACAAGGGGGCCATCAAGGTTTACCAATATCGGGGGCAAGTTCAAGTTCAGAAATTGGAAGGAGGCCCTGTTTATCTAAATGCTTATAAAAGTCAGATGAAAATTTCGAGAGTAAAAGGGGATCTGCATGTTCATAATTTTTCGGGATCCACACAGGTGGCGCAATCAGAAGGGCGTCTGGAGCTTTCTTCTTTTGAGGGGCGAAGTGAGGTGAAAAGGCTTAAGGGGGATTTTGAGTTTAAAGGAGGCCGCTCTATTATTTCAGCGGCCTTTGTGGAAGGAGCCGTTACTGGAAGTTCTTTACAGGGCAAAATCTCTTTGACTTTAAAAGATAAAGTGAGGGTTAGAGTGCGCACAGAGGATGCTCCTGTAACTTTGCGCTTAAAAAAATCAGGAGCGTGGGTCAACCTTGGGACGGAAGAAGGAAAGCTTTATGTGCCTGACTTTTTAAAATTAACACGCTATGCCCAGCTTAAATTGAGGCAGGGGCGTCTTCGAGGAGGCCCTTCTTCAGGAAGCGTTTTTGTGCGGACAAAAAATGGGGATATTCGGTTGATTTATTAATTCTTACTTGACCTGAAAAGGGAAATGAAACAGATTTTATCGTATGGCAAAAAAGAAAAAGACGAAAACAACTAAAAAAGTAGCTAAAAAGAAGACCACGGCTAAGAAAGCGGTTAAAAAAAAGAAGGTCACGAAAAAGAAAACCAGATCAGTGGCCAAGCCTTCTCAAGATAAAAAATCTAAACAAAAGCCTTTAAAAGCGAAAAAGAAGAGTACGCAAAAAGCTTTGGAAGAGGAGAGCTTAAAAGCAGCTGCTCCTTCTGAGGAGATTTTAGACCTTGTTTCGGAGGAAACTCCTTCCATAGAAGAGGTTGTTCTCACAGATGCTGAAGGGCGTCGTTATTGTAAAGTTTCAGATTGTGACCAAATTGCCAATGTGGATCAGTATTGTCGCTATCATTACTTATTATATTGGAAGAAAATCCAGCAAAGGAAAAAAATACTATCTGGAGGAAAGCTGGAAAGGTATATTGAAGAACTCACGTCAAGATATTCAGATAAGTACTTGGAAATCCTTAAGAAAGATTTAAGAAGTGAAAAAGACTTTCTGGCAGCCATTCATGAGTTAGAGTTAGATGAAAAACTGGCTGGAAGCTCTTCAGGGTTCGAAGAAGAAGATAAGTCTTATCTGGATGAAATTCAAGGTGTGGCCATCACCAATTCAGAGTCTACAGATGACGAATATTGAACAAAAAGTTCAGCCTGCAACCACCCATTTTTTAAAAAACAAAGAGAAGTACTATCAGTGGTTATCGGAGCTAGTAGCTATCCCCAGTGTGAGCTTTGAAGGCTTTTCTCAGGAGCCTGTTTACCAGTGTGCTTTAAAGGTGGCAGACCTTATGAAAGAGGTGGGGTTAAACCATGTGCAGATTTTAGAGGGTGAAAACTCTTTGAGACCCTATATTTATGGGGAAAGAATAGAAGACCCTCAAAAACCCACGGTGCTCTTTTATGCTCATTATGATGTCCAGCCGCCAGGAGATGAGGCCCTTTGGTTATCTCCCCCTTTTCAACTGCAAGACAGGAATCAGCGTCTTTATGGAAGAGGGGCTGCTGATGACAAAGGTGGTGTGCTTTTGGACTTAGCCACAGTGGATTGCTGGGTTCAAGGTTCAGGGAAACTGCCTGTAAATGTGAAAGTTCTTATGGAAGGTGAAGAGGAGATTGGTTCTCCGGGGTTAGAGACTTTTTTGGAAAAGCATGTGGAGCTTTTAAGCTCTGATATGATTATTATTCCCGATGTGGAAAATTATGATCAGGAAACTCCAGGGATTACGGTTTCTTTAAGAGGGATTGTTCCTTTTGAGGTGGAGGTTCAAGGCTATAAACAATCTTTACACTCGGGTCTTTGGAGTGGCCCTTTGCCAGACCCCGCCATGAGCCTTTGTCAGATGATTGCCTCTCTTGTGGATGATAAGGGGAATATCGCTCTTCCAGAAATCTTATCTATGGTGGATACACAGAAAAAATCCGTTCCTCCTTTTGATGCTCAAAAATTTCGAGAAGAAGCGGGGCTTTTAGACGGGGTTCAGTTCAGAGTTCCAGAAAATCATATTAAGGAAAGTCTGTGGTTTGAGCCGTCCTTAACCGTTAATGCTTTTCAGGCTAGTTCCAGACAGCAAGCTGGAAATATTATTTGTGATAGAGCTTGGGCTAAGCTCAGCATCCGCACGGTGCCTTTTATGGAGCCTCAGAAGGTGTTTGATTTGGTTAAGGCCCACTTGGAAAAAGTTTGTCCTTTTGGACTTCATTTGAGTGTGACATCGGAAGGCTTTGGGGATTGGTGGCAGACATCCACAGATCATAAGGCTTTTCAGGCCATGCAAGACTCTATGAAAAGGGCCTGGGGGAAAGACCCTGTTTTAATGGGGTGTGGGGCCAGCATTCCTTTTGTTCAATCTTTTACAGAAGCTCTGGGAGGCGTTCCAGCTCTTTTAATAGGAGTGGAAGATGCTGAAACAAAAGCCCATTCTGAAAATGAAAGCCTGAGCAAACAGGGATGGGAGAAGGCAGTTGTGTCCTGTATTTATTTTTTGGAAGAAGTCTCTGAATCTTTTTCTTCTAAAAGTTCATCCAGGGGAGATTTCTCTTCTTGAACCAGGTTGTCTGATCGTTCAATGCCTAAGAGCTTGTCAGCTTCTGCTTCTAGTTCTGGGTTTTCAGAATGAGTTTGGATAAACACTTCTTTCTTTCCCACATTAAAGGATTGCCAATTTTTAGGAAAGGCGTGGAAGTCTTCTTCCTCAAAGAATTGATCCATTAGAGAAGCTGTGCAATCAATGGCGGTATAAATGAGTTTAAGAGCATTTTCTTTCTTAGGGTTATACTCTATTGAAACTTCAAAATTGGCATAACGGATTTCATCGTTTTTTTTGTAACCAATGCGAAAAAGAATTTCTTGGCTATAAATACGACCTTGAGCTTTAAAAATGCCTTTTTGTGAGGCTTTTTTGAAGTTTTTGGTAAACACTTCTTCAATGTTTGATAAAAGTTCTTTGGGAAAAGGGGTCCACTTCTTTGAGGAAGGTAATCGTGGTTCCATAAGTCCTTCTTTCATTTTTGGAATTTGACCTTTAAAGGGCTCCAGACTATATTCACCCCATGATAAATGTAAAGCCTCTTAGCTCGAAAAGACAGGGTGTGTATATCTCCACATATGGCTGTCAAATGAACGAGAATGACACGGAGCGTATGCTGAGCCTGCTAGAAATGGTCAACTATGAGCCCGTGAATTCTCCGGATCAAGCTTCCCTAATTATTATTAACTCCTGTAGTGTGAGAGAAAAGCCCGTTCATAAAGTTCATTCTGAGGTGGGTCGTTATAAGGAGCTCAAGAAAAACAATCCCGATTTATTGATCGGTGTTGGTGGTTGTGTGGCTCAACAGGAAAAGACTCGGCTTTTGACAGATATTCCTTTGTTGGACTTTGTATTTGGAACTGATGCCATTGATGAGCTGCCCGATATTGTTGAAAAGCTGAAGTCATCGCACCAAAAGATTGCAAAGGTTCGCTTTGAGCATCAAAAGCCTTATCAAATTCAAACCTTAGTGAGAAATCCTGGAGTTTCCACTTTTGTGAATATTACGAAAGGTTGTGATAATTTTTGCACTTTTTGTGTGGTGCCTTTTACAAGAGGAAGAGAGAGAAGCCGGGCTCTTGCGGAGCTTGTTAAAGATGTGCAATCTTTGGTTCAACGAGGTGTTAAAGAGGTCACCTTACTGGGGCAGAATGTAAATTCTTACAAGTCTGCATGTGGGGCAAACTTTGCACAACTATTAAAAACTCTATCCAGAGAAACTGATATTCAACGGATTCGTTTTACAACCAGTCATCCCAAGGATTTTAATGAGGAACTGGTTCAGGTGATGTTTGAAGAGTCTGAAAAGGTTATGGAGTACATCCACTTGCCGGTGCAGTCAGGTAACTCCAAAGTTTTAGAAAGAATGAATAGGGGGTACTCCCGGGAAGAGTATATTCAGAAAGTGAAAATGATTTTTAAGTACTTGCCACAAGCTGTTCTCTCCACCGATATTATTGTTGGGTTTCCAGGTGAAACCGAAGAGCAGTTTCAGGAAACATTGTCTTTGCTGGATGAAGTGCCCTATGAGAGTCTTTATGCTTTTAAATACAGCCCTCGTCCGTTTACAAAAGCTGCTCGGTTTTCAGATCAGCTTCCTGAGGACGTAAAATCTGAAAGGCTTCAAAGGCTTTTTGATAAGCATAAATCCATTGCCCAACAGTTGAGTCAAAAATATGTGGGAAAGATCGTTCAAGTATTGGTGGAAAAAACAAGTGAAGGTCGAGGAATTGGTCGGTCCACTCAAAACAAGGTGGTTCATTTTCCTTTAAAAGGCGAACAGGAACTTGTTGGAAAAATGGTAGACGTTCAGGTTTCAGAAGCTTTTCCTCAAACATTAAGAGGGCATTTATTATGAGAAAGATAGCCGAGGAACAAGAAGCCCTTATAGAGGTTTTTCCTTACGGAGTGACGATGGGTTTGGATTTTGAAAGGCCTGTTGTGTTGTTTCAGGATGAAGAGGGCAAATATACAGTTCCTGTTTGGGCCAGTCAGGCTTCCATCCATTATCTATTATCTGGTTTATCTTATCAAAGTTTAAGAGAAGAAAGTGGACATGAAGTCACATGGAAGGCCTTAGGACGTTTGGGCATTTGCCTGGAAAAGTGTGTTTTTCATAAAGTTTCTGGGAATCAACAATACATGGATTTATATTTTACGGGAAGTGATCAGTTAAGGAAATTGGAAAGTCGAGCTGATAAAGCTCTTCCTTTTTGTTTAAGTGTCTCATCCAGGTATTTTGTAACCGCTCATTTTATGGAAAGTTGTAGAGAGATTGAAAGTTCTTCTTTGGATGTTCTTTTGGCAGGAAATAAAGAAGGAAATGATTTTTATTATTATATGAATTAATTGGAGATGTATTGTGAGTGAATATAAAGGT
>RFKI01000307.1 GCA_003694355.1 Bdellovibrio sp. | reverse complement strand
TTGTAAATCAGAAGTAAAAAGGCGCCGAGAAAAATGGTGCCCCCTAAAGCACGCACATGGTAGAGCGGTACGATTTTAGTCACGGTTTCCACAAAGTCAGGGTAAACCAAAAGGCCATTGCTATCGAAGGCCCTCCACATAAGTCCCTGTGTGATACCCGAAGCCCACATGGAAATGTAGTAAATTAAAATTCCCAAAAGGCCGAGCCAGAAATGCCAAGTGGCTAGCCGTTTGCTGTAAAGAGGGGTGTTATAAAGTTTGGGAACAAGGTAGTAGATAATTCCAAAAGCCATAAAGCTATTCCAGCCCAAGGTGCCCCCGTGCACGTGAGCAATGATCCAGTCTGTGTAGTGAGCTAGAGAGTTGACGGATTTAATGGAGAGCATGGGGCCTTCAAAGGTGGACATTCCATAAAAGGTCACAGCCGTGACCAGAAACTTCACAATGGGCTCTGTCCTCAATTTGTCCCAGGCGCCACGAAGCGTGAGAAGACCATTGATCATGCCTCCCCAACTGGGGGCCCAAAGCATCAGGCTAAAGATCATACCAAGGGTTTGAGCCCAGTCAGGAAGGGCCGTGTTGAGCAAGTGGTGCGGGCCAGCCCAAATATAAATAAACACCAGTGCCCAGAAGTGGACAATGGACAGTCGGTAACTGTAGATGGGGCGGTTCACCGCTTTGGGCAGGTAATAGTACATCAGTCCCAGAAAAGGGGTGGTGAGGAAAAACGCCACGGCATTGTGTCCGTACCACCATTGCACAAGGGCGTCCTGAATACCCGCCCAAATGGGATAACTTTTCATAAAACCCACAGGAATCTCAAGGGAGTTAAAAATATGAAGAACAGCCACGGTGACAATGGTGGCAATGTAAAACCAGAGAGCCACATAAAGGTGTTTCACGCGTCGAATAGCCAAAGTTCCAAAAAAGTTAACCGCAAACACCACCCAAATCACGGTAATGGCAATGTCAATGGGCCATTCCAGTTCAGCATACTCTTTTCCATGGGAAAAACCCAAGGGCAGGGAAATGGCAGCCGCCACAATAATCAGTTGCCAGCCCCAAAAGTGAATCAAGCTAAGCGTGCGGCTGAAAAGTGGGGTTTTTAGTAACCTCTGGGTGGAGTGGTAAATGCCAGCAAACATGATATTGCCAGCAAAGGCAAAAATGGCGGCATTGGTATGAAGGGGGCGCAAACGCCCAAAGGTGAGCCACTCCAGATTAAAGTTCATCTGCCAGAAAGCCATTTCAAAGGCGGCCCACACACCGAGAAGAAATGCCACTCCAGCCCACAGCATGGTGGCAAAAAGAAATTTCTTTACGATGTCATCATCGTAGGTGATTTGTTCCTGCATGGTTGGAATCCTTTCTGTTAAGACTTGGTTGTTGAATGGTTTCATCTTCTAAAAGCATGCGATGAGCGGGGGTGACCAGGTCATCAAACTGATCTTTTTTAACAGCCATAAAGAAGAGCCACAGAAAAAGACCGCCCATTAAAAGAGAAAAAGGAATCAGCAACAAGAGCACACTCATAAACTCCTCCTTTGAATGCTATAAAGGGAGGAGAGAATCACCGTTAGAGAACTTAGGGGCATAAGCACGGCTGCAATTAAAGGTGAGACGAAGCCCAAAAGGGCGGCTGTTCCCCCAATGGAGTTGTAAACAAAAGAAAAAACCAGATTGCGTTTGATGGTGTTCATGTTGTTTTGAGCTATCTTAAGAGCTTTTTGTATTTTCAAAAGATCAGAATCCATAAGATAAATATCCGCCACTCGGAGGCTTGCTTCAACACTTCCTTTGACAGCTAGACTTAAGTAGCTCCCAGAAAAAGCCAAAAGGTCATTGGCCCCTTCGCCCACCATGAGGCTTTGCGGGTGTTGTTGGATCCAGTTTTTCTTGTCTTCAGGGCTCAGTTCTGCCAAGGCATTTTGAGGGGGGATGCCAACATGTCGGGCTAAGCTTTCCACAGCCTTTTTCTGGTCTCCAGAGAGAAGGTAAAGAGAATAGTCGGAAAGAGAGGAGATCAGTTGCGGGGCCGAAGGGTGAATTTGGTCTCCCAGAAACGCTCTAAGAACTAGCTTGGAGTTTTTGTAAAGACCGACACAGCTAGAGGTTTGGAGTCTTTCGGGCAAGGGCTCTGAAGGTAAAGGGGCTGACTTGAGTTCATAAAAGTCGTCTCCCACATAACCGCAAACCCCTTGCCCGGGGATTTCCTTAAAGTCTCTTACGGGCAGCGTGTGAGGTTGGGCAAACAGGTTTTTGAAAAAAACGGCAATGGGGTGAGAGGCCTTTTTTTCCAATTGGTAAATCACCTGTTTTTCTTGCTCCGAGGGAGGGCGGGGGAGCCAGGACAAAACTTGAAAGTGGCCTTGCGTGAGGGTTCCAGTTTTATCAAACACAATATTTTTAACCTGCAAAAGTTTCTCAAGGGCGGTGGCGTTTTTAATAAGAAGGCCTTCTTTTAAAGCTTTCAGTAGAGAAAGGCTTTGACTTAAAGGGGTGGCCAGAGCCAGGGCACAGGGGCAGGCTAAAATCACCAGAGCCAAAGAGCGACGAATGGCCTCTTCCATATCAACCCAAGAGTAGATCAGAAAAAAAAGCCCTCCCAGGGCCAAAGCAGAAAGTGTAAAGACCTGCGCCAGCCGATCCGTTAAAGAAATAAAAGGTGTTTTTTTCAAAAGTTCTTTTTCCACCTGTTGAAGCAGTTTTCCTAAGCGGCTTTCAGAGCCTGCGGCCGTGACCAGAAACTCTGCTTCAGGGGTGATCAGTTCCGTCCCTGCATAGCAGAGGTCCCCCTTTAGACGTTTGCGGGGGGTGGCTTCTCCCGTTAAAAGAGCGGTGTTTAAAAGAGCTTGTTCAGAGAGCAATTGTCCATCGGCTGGAAGCTTTTCTCCCTTGAGCACCCGAATGCGTTGTCCTTTTTGGAGTCGGTGAGAGGCTCTTTTTTTCCACTGCCCCTGATCCCACACTTGGGCCACTCGAGCTTGCAAGAAACTTTTAATATAAGAAGGGGAGAGGTGGTGTTGTTGCACTCGAAGCAGGAAGTAGCGTGAAGAGAGGAGAAGAAAAACCAGCATGGCCAAAGAGTCAAAGTAGAAGTCGCCTTTTTGGAGAATCAGGTGATAGGTGCTGAGAAGAAACCCGATCACAAGAGCCAAAGAGATGGGCCAGTCAATGGAGGGCTTTTTTTGTTTCAGGGCCTGAAGGGAGGTTTGATAAAAGGGTGTGGCGCTGTAAAACAACACAGGCAAAAACAGAAAAAAGCAAAGCCACTCAAAAACAGGCTTTAAAGAAGAGTGCAGGCCCGCATAAAGTGATACAGAAAAAAGCATGATATTGCCTGTGCAAAAAGCCGCCACGGCTATTTTAAAAAGATACTTTTTGTTAACTTGCCTGTTTTTAGCCTCTTCTCCATCCTGAAGAGGTAAGGGGTGAGGTTCATAACCCATTTTTTGCAGTTGATAAGCCACTTGAGCCAGAGAGCCCTCTGGGGCCACAGTCACTGTGGCTACCTTTTGTCCCAGATTTAACTGAATGTTGTGTACATAGGGCAGTTCATTTTTGAGGTTTTCCACATTCCACAGGCAGTGGCTGCATTTCACGCCTTCCACAAAAAACTTCATTTGGCGAGAGCCATCGGGCTGGACTTGGAAAAATTCCCCTTGAGCTTCAGGGGTGTCCAGAAATTGTAAAGTTTCCGCATTCATACCTAAGCCTTGCTGTGAACCAGAGATGAAAAAGCCTCTTTTATCATGAACCTTCTATGTTAAAGAGGGAAGCAGAAAATATGCCAGCCTCCAGAAGGGCACAGAGGCCCTCTTTCAGAGAAAGCCCTTTTCTTCCGAGTCAAAAGTTCCCAAGCGCAGAGTTATTTTGTCTCGCCTGTTTGCAGTGTGCGACCTTTTGTCAGTTCTTTGAAAAAGCAAAAGCTGGACTCAATGCCATAGAGGGCTTGTCCGATATCGGGGGTGTATGAAAAACAAGATTCTTTTTCCTATTTGGTTAAAGCTCACTTTAATCACCGTTTTGGTTCTGGTGGCTGTGGCCGCCAGCATTGCCTTTACGAGCTCGGACCTTTTTGAACATCAGGCTTTAAACAGGGAGCAAACCTTTAACCAAACAGAAGCTCAGGCCCGCGCCATGGAAGTCGAAAGTCTTTTTTTAAATATTGTGGATAAGGTGACAGTGGTGGGGGGCTTACTTTTAAAGGAGCGGTTTGAAGGGGCCAATATTCAAAAATCTTTAGACCTGACTTTTCGACGAGACCGGGACATTGTGGCTGTGGAGGTGGTGTCTTCTCAGGGCCAGGTTTTAAAGCGCATTGTGAATGAAGCTTTTTTAAAACAATATGGTTTTTCAAAAGACTACATTGCTCAACTGAGAGAGCGCTTAAAGGCAGCCAAACGTTTTTCCCAGGCTGCCGTTTTTGCCGGTGAAATTGAAATACGAAACAGCAGCTTTAAAGACGGAGTGCCTCTTATCACCATTGGTATTCCTTTGCATAGAAATGAAAATGACCAGGTGGACTACATTGCCATAGCTGACATTCGCATGGATCGGGTGCAAAGAGGGTTTAGCACCTCTGGAGAGCGCACCATGTATCTTGTGGATCGGGATGGTCGCCTTTTGGCTCATCCCAATGAGAACTGGGTGTTTGAAGCCCGTTCCATGAAAAACATTGATGTGGTGAAGGAAGCCTTTAAAAGTTCAGCACGGGTGGGGCAAAAGCCGCTTTACAAAGACCCCACCACGGGGCAGGAGTTTACAGGGGCCTACGCCAAAATCCCTTCTTTTCATTTGGCGGTGATTTCTCAAGCCAATAAAGACGTGATTTTGGAAGGCGCTCGTCGGGTTCGTTATGATGCCTTTCGCACAACGGGACGAGCGGTGTCTGTGGTGTTTTTTGTGATCTTCCTTTTTTCCATTAGCTTAACCGCGCCCATTGAAAAGCTGGTGGATGCAGCCAAAGAGATTGCCAAAGGGAACTTTGAAGTGCGTTCTCAGGTGCGTTCTCACGATGAGGTGGGCACTTTGGCCAGCGCTTTTGACCAAATGGTGGATGGTTTAAAAGAGCGTGACAAAATGAAAAACGTTCTTAACAAGTTCCATGGTTCCAGCATTGCCGAAGACATTTTGAAAGGTGATTTGGAGCTGGGAGGGAGTCGGAAAAAAGTCACCGTGTTTTTCAGTGACATTCGGGATTTTACCAAATTCAGTGAGGGGCATACAGCCGAAGAAGTGGTGGATATGCTCAATGAGTATTTTCAGATCATGGTGGGCATTATTAACAAGCACCATGGGGTGGTGGATAAATTTATTGGTGATGCCATTATGGCCGTGTGGGGAGCTCCTGAGCCTTCCGAAGAGGATGAATACAATGCCGTTAAGGCCTGTTTGGAAATGCGCCAGGCTCTGGAGGAGTTGAACCAGAAGCGTTTACAAAGAGGGCAGGTGGAAATCAAGATAGGTATTGGTCTTCATACTGGGGAGGCCATTTCGGGCACCATTGGTTCCAGTGAGCGCATGGAGTACACGGTGATTGGGGATGCGGTGAACCAGGCGGCTCGTATTGAGGCTTCCACCAAGGCCTTTGGGGCCGATCTTTTACTCAGTGATGAAATTGCTGAGAAGGTGAAAGACCGTTTTATTCTGGAACTGGCCGGGAAGGCCGAAGTGAAGGGCAAAAGCAAGCCCCTTACGCTTTATAAGGTGCGTGGTTATGTGAGTGAAACAGGTGAGAAAATTTGGGTGCGCACCAAGTATTCTGATTATGAGGCAGCAGCGGCGGATAAGGTGAAGGTGGCCTCCTAGAACTGCTCGACTATCGTGTTGAAAAACCTTGTAATAAAAACA
>RFKI01000306.1 GCA_003694355.1 Bdellovibrio sp. | reverse complement strand
ATATGATAGTAATATTGAAGCAAGTCTTCCGTTGTATAACCTAAAGCTTTTAATAAAATTGTTGCTGGAAATTTTCGACGCCGATCGATTCTAACATAAAGAAGATCTTTTTGGTCAAATTCCAAGTCAATCCAGGAACCTCGATACGGAATAATTCGTGCAGAATAAATCAACTTCCCTGTAGAGCTATTTTTCCCTTTATCATGATCAAAGAAGACACCTGGGGAACGGTGAAGTTGGCTCACCACCACTCGCTCTGTCCCATTAATAATAAAAGATCCATTTCTGGTCATTAAAGGGATTTCTCCTAGATAAACCTCCTGCTCTTTAACGTCCCTAATACTACGAGACTCCGTTTCTTCATCTTCCTCAAATACAATAAGCCTTAAAGTCACTTTTAAAGGAGAAGCATAAGTCATTCCTCGCTGACGACACTCTTCAACATCATATTTAGGGGCTTCAAGCGTATAACTAACAAACTCCAAGCTAGCCATATTATTAAAGTCATTAATGGGAAATACAGACTTAAAAACACCATTAAGCCCTGTATCCCCTCGACGTTCAGGATCTACATCTTTTTGTAAGAAGTTTTCATAAGACTTTTTTTGCAGTTCAATGAGGTTAGGAATTTCGGTATAACTTTTAGACCTCATAAAGTTTTTTCTTAATCTTAGGTTTGAGGCCGTTACCGTTTCTCTATTCATGCCCTCTCCTTATAAGTGATTGATTTTAAAGCTCAAAAGCGGAAGCCCTTTTTATTTAGGCTCCCGCTCACATTTTATTTTTCAATGAAACCTTTTTACTTCAACTCAACAGTTGCACCAGCTTTAGTTAAAGCTTCCTTAATTTTCTCAGCTTCCTCTTTAGGAACTCCTTCTTTAATGGTCTTAGGAGCTCCTTCAACGAGGTCTTTTGCTTCCTTCAATCCTAAGCCTGTTAAAGCCCGAACTTCCTTAATCACATTAATCTTACTGGAACCAGCTCCAGTCAAAACAACATCAAACTCCGTTTTTTCTTCAGCGGGAGCCGCTCCGGCCGCTCCAGGAGCCGCAGCTACTGCTGCAACAGGAGCTGCCGCACTAACCCCCCACTTTTCTTCTAAAGTAGAAATCATTTCAGCAAGTTCCATAACAGGCATATTTGACAAATATTCAATAACTTCTTCTTTATTTAATGACATTTTATACCTCCAAAAAATTATTTTTTTTAATTCGATTCACTCTTTTGATCTTTATAAGCTGCCAAAACTCGAACAAAACCACTGGGAACGGCATGAAGCACACGCACGAATTGTGCCATTGGTGCTTGAAGTGTACCTAATAGTTTTGCTCTCAACTCATCCTTTGAAGGAAGAGTGGCTAAGTATTTGATTTGATTTTCATCCAGAAGCTTTCCTTCCAAAACCCCTGTTTTAATTACAAGTTCTTCTGCTTCCTTGCTAAACTCAGTAATACTCTTGGCCGAAGCACTAGGGTCTTCATAAGAAAAGACCACGGCATTTGTTCCCACAAAAGACTCTTCCAACTTAGGATCTATATGAGAACACTTTTTGAGAGCAAGTTTCGCTAGAGTATTCCGAACAACCTTCATTTCAGATTGAATCGGATAAAGTTTCTTTCGAAAGGTTGTAACTTGCTCTACATTGAGCCCCTTAAAGTCGACCAAGAAAGCAGCCTTAGCCCTCTCGAAACGATCAGCAAGAGCAGTTATTTCTTCTGCTTTCTGTTGTCTTGTTTTCAAGCTTATCACCTCCTTTTTAAATATTGCTCTGTCGCGCAGAAAAAAGAGGTGTTCTCTCTTTTGTCTCGGCAGGCTTCCCTCTAAAAAGAGAAATTATGTTTACACACCTGCTGTCTCTGACGCGATAGTTTACTTTTTTAAACTTAATTAACACTTGCTACATCAACCTTTATTCCAGGCCCCATTGTTGAAGACACGGTAATTCCCTGCATGTAAACGCCTTTACTGGATGAGGGCTTAGCTTTATTCAATGCCACCAGAAGAGCTTGAGCATTTTCAGCTAACTTCTCTGCCCCCATAGACTTCTTCCCTATAGAGGCGTGAACAATTCCTGCTTTCTCAACACGATAAGCTAGTTTACCCTTTTTCTCTGTAGCCACTGCCGCTCCCACGTTCATGGTCACTGTACCGACCTTAGGATTTGGCATTAAACCTCTTGGGCCTAGAATTTTTGCCACTTTTGAAACCGTAGCCATCATATCTGGAGTTGCTATCGCCTTGTCAAACTCAAGCCATCCACCTTTAATCTTTTCAACAAGATCTTCTCCACCAACAAAATCTGCCCCAGCTTCTTTTGCCTCAACCTCTTTAGGACCCTTAGCAAAAACTAAAACCTTCACCTCTTTCCCTAAACCATGAGGCAACTCCACGGCTCCTCTAACCTGCTGATCTGACTGCTTTGGATCAACTCCCAATTTAACAGCCAAATCAACGCTTTCATCAAACTTAGCAGAAGCCGTTTCCACAGCTAACTGAATGGCCTCTTGTAATGAATACTTTTTGTCCTTATTGATTTTCTCCATTGCCGTCTTAAGACGTTTTCCTTTTTTGCCCATATCACTCACCACCTAGTTCTTTAGGAACCCGAATTCCCATACTT
>RFKI01000305.1 GCA_003694355.1 Bdellovibrio sp. | reverse complement strand
ATTCTTGAGGAAGTTGACCATCCTCTCACAGTTGAGCTTGTCTAAGGCAGCATCAACCTCATCAAAAACATAGAAAGGAGATGGCCTAACGGCATTAAGTGCATAGAGGAAAAATAGGGATACCAGAGTTTTCTCACCACCAGCAAGTGCATCTAAGTAGACTTCCTTGCCGTCTTGTTTCACAACAATGTAAAGCTCGGCATTGTCTGGGTTCTCTGCATTCTTGAGCAGCAACTCGCCCTCTCCGAACCCTTCCAGATAAGTGAACATCTCCTTGAACTTATCGTTGAGCGTCTTGAAAGCGTCTAAGAATGCTTCCCTCTTCTGCTTGTCTATCTCATTTATCATGTCCAGGACTGCTTTCTTCTCAGCGTTGAGCTTCTCTATCTTGTCCTTAACATCGCCAACATCGCTATTAATCTTCTCATACGCCTCAGAAGCCGCGAAGTTTATGTCGCCCATAGAGGAGATTTTCATAGTTAGCTCTGTCATCTCTGACTCCAATTTTGGAGTTGGCTCTTCTAACTCCTCCATCTCCTCTTGTG
Organism: Bdellovibrio sp.; assembly: GCA_003694355.1. Lineage (GTDB taxonomy): Bacteria > Bdellovibrionota > Bdellovibrionia > Bdellovibrionales > UBA1609 > J124. The sequence continues at coordinate 1,142 of RFKI01000305.1, read as the reverse complement.
GGGCATCCGCCATTATTATACTTAGCCTCTCCTTTGTTGTTGCCAGAGAGAGCTCTACATTGTGTATACTCTTCTCTATTGAAGACTTATTCTTGTCAAGCTCAGCCTTCTCCATACCTATTGTCTGTATTGAGTTGTCGATTACCTTTATGTTGTCCATTATGCCCTGAACTTCCTTGTATCTCTCTTTCAGCTGTTCCTCTGCCTGCACTATGGAAGAGGAGAGTATCATCTTCTTGTCCCTAAGTGCTCTCTCCTTGTTGTTAAGGTTGTTAAGCTGTTCTGTTAGTGAGGATTTCTTGGCAGATATCTTTTTTACATCTCTCTCAAGAGAGACCCTCTGCTCAGCAAGTGCCTGGGCCCTTGCTTGTTTTGAGGCAAGGGAGGCTGTCTTTTCAACGACAATTTTCTCCAGCTCTTTCCTCTTTGCGAGCGTCTCCTCTTCCCTTGAAGAAAGAGTTGCAAGTTCTTCTTTGGCCTTCTCGTAGAGATGCTTTTTTTCTTGGAGGGATTTCTCGAGAACTGCTACCTCTTTTGCTAGCTGTCTTGCTCTCTCTGCCTTCTCCTTGTTCTTCTGCGCCTCTTCTTCCTTAGCTGAGAGCTTGGCTTTCTCCATCCTTAACTCAGCGATCCTCTCTTTCAAGTCCCTAAGCTCATTAAGGACAGCTTCCTTTTCATTCTTGAGTGAGGACATGGCAGCGCTAACATCCTCTGCCGCTTTGGACATCGCAACACTTGCCCTGCTCCTACCTCCAGTTACTATGCCGCTGCTCTCAAACAGCTCTCCCTTGAGAGTAACTATGCGTGACATAGAGGATTCTCTCAACTGCTTAGCCTCCTCAAAATCAGAAGCCAACACAGTGTTGGAGAAAACATAACGCATCACAGCATCATATGAGGGGTTGTAGCTTATCATGTCTATTATCAAGGGCTTGTTCCCTCTCCTTATGTCAGGAGCTTTGACATCCTTTATAGGTATGAAAGTTGCCCTGCCAGCCTTAGCCTTCTTGAGGGCATCTATGACCTTCTTGGCAACATCTATGTCCTCAACAACAAAGTATGATAGACGGCCACCACCAGCAGCATCTATTGCCTCTGCCAATGACTTGTCAAAGTCTATCAAGTCTATGACTCTCCCATAT
>RFKI01000304.1 GCA_003694355.1 Bdellovibrio sp. | reverse complement strand
TTCCCAAACTGGGGTTAATTATTTTGGATGAGGAACATGAAGCTAGCTTCAAACAAGAAGATCATTTTCGATATCATGCCAGAGATGCTGCCATTATCTTGGGACAAATCAAAAACATTCCTGTGATTCTTGGCTCCGCAACTCCCAGTCTTGAAAGTTGGCACAATGCTCAATCTGGGAAGTATCACCTTCATCAAATGAAACATCGGGTATCAGGAAGACCTCTTCCCACAATTGAAGTGATCGACCTTAAAAAACAAGAGAAAGAGGCCTCTCTTCCTTTTTGGCTCTCTCAACCTCTTTATAACAAGCTCTCTGAATCCCTTGAAAAAAAAGAACAAAGCGCTTTATTCTTGAATCGAAGAGGCATGGCTCAAAGCGCTTTTTGCCAAAGCTGTGGACATGTGGCTCATTGCCCAAACTGCGATATCAGCCTCACTCTTCATTCCAACAAATACCTTGTTTGCCATTACTGCAATTACACCAAAGGGTTTACAGAAAAGTGTCCCGAATGTGGAGAAAATACCGTCAACCCTGTGGGTCTTGGAACAGAAAAAGTCTACCAAGACTTAACATCCCTATTTCCACAAGCTCGAATCACACGAGCTGATAGAGATGAAATCCAAAGTAGAGAAGACATTGAAAATCTCGTTTCTCAAATGGAAAAGCACCAGGTGGATATTCTTGTTGGCACCCAAATGATTGCCAAGGGTCTTGATTTTCCAAAACTCAACTTCGTAGGACTTGTTCTTGCTGATGTGGGTTTTAATCTTCCCGATTTTCGCAGCAATGAAAGAAACTTTCAGCTCATCACTCAAGTGAGTGGTCGCTCAGGACGTCACATTAATGAACCTGGACAGGTTTATATCCAAGCCTATAACCCTCAACATATGAGCCTCTTATATGCCAAAAACTGTGATTACACAGGTTTTGCAAAAAAAGAGCTGGAACATCGAAAAGAACTCTTTTACCCGCCTTTCAGCCGACTTGGTTGCTTGCGCTTTCAGGGCATCCATCTTAAGAAGGTTCGCCTGGCTGCAGAACAAGCCGCTCAAAGAGCTTTGCAGCTTCAACAACAATATCCACAACATTATTCACAAATTCAAGTTCTGGGCCCTGCCCCCATGCCTTTGTCCAAAATTAATAACAAATACCGTTATTTTCTCCTATGCAAATCACCACTTACACCTCCTCTTCTTTTACAAACCTTTTTCAAACAACTTTTAGGAGATGAGAAATGGAAACCAACAGGCGTTTCTTTATTTATAGATATTGACCCCATTAATCTTATGTGAGTGACCTAAAGGGGATCTGTCTGGCCGTTTAAAATAACATTTTAAACAACCAACAAAGAAAAGAAGACAACCTTTTATGATTTTTTTAAGAACAGGCTTTTTCTCCAGAAAAAAAACCCATTGTGGAGACCTTTGATAATAAAAGCATATGATTCTTCGTCCCCACATGTATTTTTTTAAAAATTTATCCCTGAATAACCTCAAGTAGAAAATTTCTTCACTGCAGGGAGCCTTAAAAACACTGGTTGCCACAAAACAACGGGGACGATTTTTTCGACACATTTTTAAAAACATTTTCACAATATCTGGGTTTTTCGCTGTTTTTAAAAAACTCTCTGCTCGCCTCACTACATCGGGAAAAATCGGACTATATGGAAGAAATTGAGCAAGCTTTGTGGCGGCTGTTTTCATACGGTCTCTATAGTTCGAACTGGTGTCATAGATACGCATCAGGTCCCAGTAGGCTGTGGCCACAACGGTTAATTCCTTAGAGCGAATGGACTTATTAAAAACTTCAGGAGAAAGCTGCCCCTTCTCCACATCATGGGCAATTTCTAAAACGCGAATGTACTTTTCATAACTCACCGCAGCTTCAGAATAGGACTTCTGCTGCATCAGTTGCCGGGCCTGTTTGATCAAGTTCACCCGGCTTTTCCACATAATTTGACGATTGCGCGCTTTAGCCTGTTCTTCCAGACGCAGCTTCATTCCCTTAGAAACTTTTCCCGCTAGCTCACTATAACAACTCCCACACACCTTTGAGGGCAAAGCTTCTCCATCTTCCGTAGATTGGAGAGCTAGACGCATTCCTGATTCAATGTTTAAAAAATCAGTCCCCGTTGCTCCACAACGTGGACAGACCTCTAAATGCTCTGACATTTCTTTCATGTCCTTATATATTGACAGAATATCTAAAAAAACTCATGGAATTGATGAGTCCTTTTTCAAACTAAACCTTTGTCGCAAAAAACAACCCTTTTTTCATAGGAATCCGATCAAAAAGTCCTTGAACCTTTAAAGGGAATTGGCCATTGTTATTTCATGGCCACAGCAAAACCACAAGAATTTGACATCATTGTTATTGGCTCTTCTTTTTCCAGTTATTATAGTGCTTCGGTCCTCTCCCAGGCCTCTTATAAGGTCGCTTTGATCTCAGACCGCCCTGAAAACACCATTTCACCCTCTCTGGACGGCTTACTTAAACTGATTCCCCATACAGAAGACAACAAAACCTCTCTTCAAACTTTAAAATCCTTTTTGCCTCTTGAGTTTTCAGAAATAGAAATAATTCCAAAAACTTATGAGGGTAAGGAAGAAAGAGAGTTTTTGGGCTTCGGAGAAAATACCAGTGCAGCCATTAGAATCTTTGATCTTTGGAACCAGAAAAAATGGCTCCATCTCTCCCAAGCGCCCCACGAACTTCTACCTCACCTCTCCTTTGAGGGACGATCTTTTCCAGCCTCCAGTATCACACAGATTCAAAAAAAGGAACAAGAGGCCTCTTTGGCTTATGAAATCACCCTGAATGGTCATCAAAGTCTTTATGCCCCTAAAGTCATCTTTTGTGACTCCCCCCTAAACCTCTTATCCTTTTTTCCTTCAGATCTTTCTCCAAGGGCTCATCAAAAACTTTCCAAAGCAAAGCCTTGGTCTTTAATGACGCTACAGATTCAACAGTCTTTGCCAACTTCTCCCCAAAAGTCTTCTTCAGGTGAACTGTTCATTTTTTCTGGAAAAATGAGAAAAAATGAACAACCAGAACCAGTTGTGGGACGTCTTTTTCCCTCCCACTCTGTATGGATAGCTCCTCTATTAACAGAAGACTTAGCCAACCATGACCTTTCTGTGGCGATTTATAGAAATATTAAAAAATTCTCTCAAAAAGCCTTGAAAGAAGCCACCCCTACACAGGAAGCCGTTGTGATTTTAAAAGACGCTTATGGCTTTCTGAATTTACCCCTTAAAGAAGGCCTTTGCCTTCCTGCCTTACCTTCTTTTCATTTGTGTCATCCTCTTATCACAGAAAAAGCCGAAGGGTTTATTGCCGATCTCCAAATGGCTCATGAAATCCTTTCTTACCTGTTGCCTGAGTCGACACTTCGTGATAAGCCTAGCCTCAATAAAGAAAATTCCATTTCCCCTTAAGGGGAGAATAAAAATACACACCCTTTGGCTATTTTCTGGTGCTCTTCTGAAAAAAGCTTCCAAAGGGGCGGACAAACCAGAAAGGAGATCCTATGGCAAATGTCACAATGAAAGAAATGCTTGACGCGGGCGTCCATTTCGGTCACCAAACCCAAAGATGGAACCCCAAAATGAAGCCCTTTGTGTACACCTCCAGAAGCGGCATTCATATCATTGATCTGCAAAAATCTGTGGGCTTTGCTAAAAAAGCTGCGGAATTTGTTAAATCAGTGGCAGCTAAAGGGGGCCGCATGATCTTTGTGGGTACGAAAAAACAGGCTGTAGAGCCTGTTACTGAGGCGGCTCAAAGATGCGGACAGTTTTATGTGACAAAAAGATGGCTGGGCGGAATGTTAACCAATTTCACCACCATTAAAGAAAGTATTCATCGTCTTAAAAAAATTCGACAAATGAAAGAAAAAGGCGACTTGGACTATTTCTCCAAAAAAGAACGGGCTCGTATTGAAAAGGAAGCCCAAAGGCTCAGTGATTACCTTGAAGGCATTTTGGATATGAAAGAAATGCCTGCATGCCTATTCGTCGTGGATATTAATAAAGAACACATTGCTGTTGCTGAAGCCAGAAAACTCGGCATCCCTGTGGTAGCTATTGTGGACACCAACACAGACCCAGAACTTGTGGACTACCCCATTCCAGGAAATGATGATGCCATTCGATCCATTAAGCTTTTTGCCAATATGGTTGCAGACTCCTATCTTGAAGGCGCAAAACTTTGGGAAGAAGAACTTAAGAAAATGGCTGAGCAACCTCAAAAAGAAGAAAAGGACGCAGAAGAGAAAGAATCCACTTCTTCTCCTGAGTCGGCTTCTGGACCTGCTGTGGTTAAAATGTCAAAAGGTCGAAAACTGGTTGCTGCAGGGACAGCAGATGAAGTGGAAATTGCTATGGAACTAGAGCAGAAAGAATCTGAAGAAACACCCGAAACAACGGAAAGTGAATAAAAACCAAATGAAGAAAGGAAAGGAAAAAATGAACATATCAGCTTCAATGGTCAAAGAACTTCGAGAAAAAACAAATGCAGGAATGCTTGATTGCAAAAAAGCCCTTCAAGAAAACAATGGAGATTTTGATAAAGCCGTCGAGTGGCTACGCACCAAAGGCATTGCAAAGGCAGCCAAAAAATCATCACGCGTGGCCGCGGAAGGACTCGTTCACTCCTATATCCA
>RFKI01000303.1 GCA_003694355.1 Bdellovibrio sp. | reverse complement strand
GAGGAAAATAAAGAACTCTAATAAGGGGTGAGGATGTTCATAAAAAATAATCAATATAAACTTTTATCTGGAGCTCTAGTCATAAGTCTGGTTTTGGCATTTCAAAATTGTTCTTCTTATGCGCCGAAGACCTTACTGGATGCTTCCTCAAGTGGAAAAGGTATGGGTGCAGAAGGTGTTGTGCAGTCAGGTCCAAATGAGTTGATCATGGGAAGCTTGGAGTGGTGCCAAAAATATAAATTTTCTTCACCTGTTTTACAGAGTATCAAGATTGGAAGCAAAACTTACACTTCTCGTGCTCAGACCATTGACGCCTCTTTACAGGTGTTGATGGGGATGGATATGGGACGACAGGCTTATGCAGGCACGGAGCCTCTTTCAGATGTCGCCACCTTTAAATATACTTTAGGAAAGCCAGGGGTTCCAGCGCCCGCTTATACCAATGTTCCTGTTTTTGTTTGTGACTCTCAGCGTGTTGGCGGCGCGGGAAGAAGTCACCTGGATGTTTCGTGCACCAATCAAGGTTTGACTTCTATAAAACCGAAAAGAGGTCGAGAGTGCTTAAGTGGCACCGAAGAAGTTTTAATCCGTTTGGAAGATATTTGTACAAAACCAGATAACAATAACGAGATGGCTGTTGCCAACTACTTTAAAGTGAAGGTGACTTATAAAAATAACTGTTTGGCAGAAAGTGTGTTTGAGGATCAGGTGGGCGCTGCGTTTACCAATTTTGGAAGTGTGGCTCAGTTGAAAGGAAATACACTTGTTATTGCCGGGCAGGATGTGAGCAGCAATCTTCCTGGAGGTTTTATAGCCGTTTATAGGCGGCCAAATAGTTCTGCTGCTTTTCAACATTTATATCGAATAGGAGGACTTGGAGTTATTTCTGACTTGGCTTTGGATAGCAATGGAACTTTCTTGGTCGTGTCTTCCTTTGTTAATAACTCAGCTAATCGTTTAGACGCATTTAGCTTGGGTTCACAAGGGGCTCAAAAACTGGGAAGTGCTTTAGAAACGGATTTGGGGTTCTCCGGAAATGCCTTTAAGTTGTCTTTAGATGTAAACAGTTCCAAAGAGGTTTTGGTGGGCGCAACAACAACATCTGGAGGAGGTCAAGCTGCTCTACTTTCCAGTAATCTAAAAGTTATTTCCTACTTATTGCCAGGAGATGCCACAGGTTTTTATGGAGATAAAGTTTTATTCCATGGTCAAGAGTTAGTGGTTTCTGCTCCTAAGCAAGGAGCTGGTGCTGTTTATGTGTTTTCTGCATCGACGGGTCAACAGATCAGAAAAATTACTGCTCCTACAGGAGGAGGCACTCAAATTGATTTTGGGGCTTCTCTGGCTAGCACTAATGGACATTTGTTAATTGGGGCTCCTTTTTATAAAGGAGAGGGCGCTGTTTTTGATGAATTTAATTCTAAAGTTCAAATGTTATCCAACTCATTTGCAAGACAAGCAGGATCAGAGTTCGGTCGTCATATGAGTGCTTCAGGAGCTAATTTAATTGTATCGAGCCCAAGATTTAACATTAGAAATATGGAAAATTTAGGCCGAGTTGTTCATTATGTTTTAAAAAATGGAAGTTGGGTTGAAAATTGGGCGATTCAACCAAGAAGGATTCATCGACAACCCACCTTGCTTTTTGGCTCTTCTGTGTCTGTTGAGGGTAACTCTTTATTTGTGGGAGCTATAGGAGCTGCTAAGGGAGCCAATAAGCAAGTTGGAAAAGGTTTTGTTTATCAGTTGAGGCTTAGAAACTAGAAAAAGGAAGTTTATGAGGGGGGATATTGTGAAGAGGGGTTTTTTCTTTTCTTTGATTCTTTTTTGCTCTTTGCCTGTATGGGCTTTGGATCCATCAGGAAGAGATGAAACCAATGGGCAGATTGATTATGGGCCGCAGGGGACAAACCTCCAGGTTCTTTACACATTTGATGAGGCCTCTGGTGATGTTGTTTTTGATCGGGCGAGTACTTTAAACCCTTCTGCAGGCAGTCCTTTGAATTTAAAGATAGACTCTTTAAGTGCTATTTCTCGAGGACGACAAAATGGACATGGTTTTTTAAGGTTAGATGTGCCTACGCTGGTTCATTCTTCGGGACCAGCCAGTAAGATTATTAATGCTTGTAAATCTTCAAACGAAATAACAATTGAAGCCTGGATTAAAAATAAACAGCAGGGACAGTTACAAACAGCAAGGCCTCTTAAAATTTTAACCCTTTCTAATCGAAGTTCTGATCAGAACTTTTATTTGGGACAAGAGTATATGGATGGCCCTCTTTATTCCGGAGCTGTTCGTTTGGGTATGAGAGGAACTTCTGCGCTAAAAACAGAAGGAACGGAGAGAGTTTTGCGAGCAGACATTCTTCAGCACGTTTATTTTGTAAGAGATTCTAAGGGAAATGCACGCTTATATGTTAGTTCAGATGAGGGCTACCCCATTTTAAGAGAGGTGTCTGCTGGATTTACAGGTGATTTTCGTGGATGGAATGATGCAATGGTTTTAGGACTAGGAAATGACATTTCCTATCAGGAGCCTCTTAATTCAAAGAATGCGATTCCAGAAGGCGAGTCTTTAAAGGTTGGAACCACCACTGAGCAAAATCCTTGGCTGGGGAGTTATTTTATGGTGGCCATTTATTGTAAGGCCTTGAGTACTCGAGACATTTTAGGGCCGCGTGCTCCCAAACCACCCATTCCTGTTCTGAAACAGAGAAATTTTAATATTGTAGTTGATGAGGCTCTTAAGAAAGCACAATTCATTTATAAAAGAATTGTGGGAGTTTCCACACCACTGGATAACCCCGTGCTTTCTCAGATGGCTGATAAAATTCGTCAAAATGATTTAATGGGCGCTGCTCAAATCGCCACGGATCAAAGTGGTTTTTATAATTTCACTTTAAAAGACTTTGCGAAAGTGATGTCTACTCGAGATGAAACAACTAATACAGAACTCAATGATTTTGTGGCAACGGTTATTGGGGCGGTTCGAGATAATAAAAATGCAAAAGAGCTTTTAACAGGAGACTTTTATTATCGGGGCGACCCTCAGAAGGTGGCTGTGCCTTCTAACTTGATCAAGGATATTTTGATTTCTAATCGACATTATCGAGAACTGGAAAAACAACAATATGATCTAAAAGAAGTCTTGATTGAAGATAAACAAAAGATGTTTAGTGGAGACATGAACAGTCCCAATGCGGTTGCTATTCCTGATGTTACAGCGGGACTTATTACCACAAGGGCTTTTATGGCTGCTCATGCCATTGCCGGGACCAACAGACGTTTGGTGCAATACTCTTTTAGAGAGTTTCTTTGTGCCCCCATTAGTACATGGGCTGACAGTAGTGGACCAGATAGTTTTATAGGAATGGATGTGGATCGCTTTCCAGGAGGAAGTCACAATAAGTTTTTAACCACCTGTCGTTCCTGTCATTCCGTGATGGATGCTTTGCGTCCAGCTTTTGCTCGTTATAATTTCACAGATTCTGTGGGAGAGGGTTATGTTCAATATTCTTTCATTGATAGAAATATGGATCAGGATCCTCCATATATTGCTGCAAAAATGAACCGCAATAGTGATGTTTCTCCTAGAGGCTATAGAGTATCCAATACCTTATTTAAAAACTTTGTCACTCGAGGAACCAATAAAGAATATTTTGGATGGAAAGGAGTGACTCGAGAAGAACAAGTCCTTTCTGGAAACAATGTAAATGATTTTGGGCGCATGCTTGCCGAAAGTCAGGCTTTTAAAAAGTGCATGGTTAAGCGTGTGTTTAAGTCTGTTTGTAAAAAAGAACTAACAGCAGAGGATAAAGCATACATTGAGAGTCAGGCTTCTTTTTTTGAAAGCAGCAATTATAACTTAAGAAGATTGTTTGAGAAAATTATAACCACGAAAAAATGTTTGGGGGAATAAAATGAAAAGAAGATGGAGAAAAGGAATCTTTTTTTGGATCAGCGCTTCCACTTTTGTGATGGTCGTTTTCGGTTATGGTTGTGGGCAATTTAAAACTTCCAACTTTCACGGAGGAGAAGGGAGTCTTAGCTCTAATTCAACAGTGGATTATGAAGCTTTATTGCAACAAGAGCTTTTGCAGAAAAGGGGGGCTAAGGTGGCTTCCATTTATTATGGTCGCCAGGTTTTAGATAACATGATTTCTTGTTTGAGTTTAGATCCAGCCAATGTCAGTCAAAGGACTGAAGAGGAATTTCAAAAAAGAAAAGGGAGCTTTTCTGAAACGGGAAGCGTTTTGGATGTGACCTCACCCATGATGATGGGAGTTGCCTCTCTCGCTGGTGAGGTCTGTGCCGACTTAATAGAGTCAGGCTCTCCCATTGTGGCTTCAGGTGATTTGAGGCAGGTCGTTCGAGCTATTGGATTAAGTTGTTGGGGAGATCTGCCCACTATAGAAGAAGAATCCATTATTATGAGTGGAGTGGATGAAAGTGGCGTGACCGGAGACACAGCAAAACTTTTTGTCTGTACCAGTATGTTATCGAGTTTAGCTGCTATTGAAAACTAAGGAATCTTGAGAAGGGGAGGGGATTTTACAATGTCTAAGAAAAATAAGAAAAATGAATTTATTTACTTTCACAAAAAACCAACAACGCGCCGAGAGTTCTTGGCTTCAGGGCTTGTGCCTTTTACGGCTAGTTTTTTCTTACCACCAATTTTAGATGTACTGGCTCGAAATGGAGTGGCCCAAGCTGCCGAAACTTTAAATAAATGTGGTGGAGGAGGACTTCATCCTTATGCGCCTTTTGTTAATGTAAACTTGGCTGGAGGAGCTTCCATTAGTGGAAATGTTTTACCTAAGCTTCCAGATGGAAGCCGACTTCCCAATTACAACCAACTTGGTTATGGAGGTAACTCAGGACAAAACATTGTAGCAGAAAAACCTTTTGGAGCAAAGGGGCCTGAGTTTAATGCAGGAAATGCTGGAAGTGCTGGTAGTGGGCTTTTGCAAGGGATTCGTAGTGTGGCTTCTCCAACAACATTGGCTAATACAACAGTTGTTAGCTTTTGTATTCAATCCCAAGATGACTCTCGTAGCAATGCCTATGATATGAGTGGGCTTTTGGCAAAAGCTGGGATTACGGGATCTTTTTTGCCGGGACTTGGTGAAAACAGAAACCAAAAGGCCATTATTGAACCTCCAGCCCCCTTAAATGTTAGGAGGGTTGATGATGTGCGAGCGGCCATTGGTGTGGCTGGAAGGTTAAATGCTTTAAATGACTTTCAAAAAGACAAACTTTTTAAGACCATTAGAAACTTAAGTTCAGTTCAACGAAAACGCATTGCTCGTTTTGCAGGCGGAGAAGTTTTATCTCAGTTGGTTGAGTGTGCAACAGGTAAAAATGTGGATCTTGTGTCTGCAAATGGCCTGGATATAGACCCTTCTCAAAATGCGAGTTTTGCCAATGTTTGGAATAACTTGGGGTCCGCCAGAGAGGAACAGTTTGCCACTGTTGTTTACAATGTTCTTAAGAAAAATGCTGGTGTTGGGAACCTCACTATGGGTGGTTATGATTATCATGGAAATAACCGTAACACCACAGATGGGCGTGACATTGAGGCCGGAACTGTTCTTGGTCAGGTCCTGGAGTCAGCAGCTGTTTTAGGCCAACCCATTGTGGTGTCTTTGACGACGGATGGCTCAGTGTCTTCTCGTGATGGCACCAATTTTTCTAGTGACTCTGGAAACCGAGGAATGGCATTGATGTTCTTCTATTCTCCTACTGGGCGTCCTGAGCAAATCAACTCTCAGGTAGGTGCTTTTACAAAGGGTCAGGTTGTGGATACCACTTTTGTGATGTCCCGACCAGAGTCCGGAACGGCCTCCATGTTTGCTCATTATTTGGCTTTTAATGGGCGTTTGGGAGAAGCCAGCTCCATTGTGGGCCGTCAGGTTTCTCCAGAGATTTTAAAAGAGGAAAATGTTCTGATTACAAATGTTAAAAAGTTTTAAATGAGAGGAAGGGAAGCTTTTAAAACACACTTAACAGAGAGAAGGCTATATGAAGAAACTTTTTAAAACAATGATCGGATTATGCGTTTTAGCAGGAACATTAACTATTTATAATAGTTGTCAGGGAAAACATAATCCTGGTCAAGCTTCCTTATCTCAGCAATTTAAGTCTTTATTTAACGGAGAATGTGTTTTTAGCAATGAAGAAGAGCTTTTCTTAAAAACCTATTATCCAGTGGTGACGACATATTGTCAGAGCTGTCACTCGCCAGGGGGACGAGCCGGTTTTGGGAGGTCCTTTGCTGCTGGAGAGTTTAAATTGGCCTATGAGTCTTTTTCTAAAATTGGTTATGCCAAGATTACAAAATATGCCTCAAGTTCAGAGCATTATCTACCAGCGGGGCAGCCTCAAGTGAGTTATGAGGCTAGGGAGGCTCAAAAAGTGTGGGAGCGAGGGGTTCAGCAAATAAAGTCTTGTGGGGGAGAATTAGCTCAATTTGTTGATGATATTTATAAAGGTCAAAGAATTGTTCTTAAAAACAAGCCGATAGACCCTCAAGTTGGAGGTGAGCGAACCATTACCTGGAATTTAAATAGTGATATGCTTTTTGACCAAGATGGCAGCCCTCTTCCAAATCTTCCAGGGGCTCAAATTCAGCTTTCATATTCTGTAGCATATAATGAAGTGTCTAAAAAAATGCGCTATGAATTTTTTAATCCTGTTCTTAAAAATGCTCAAAATCATATTCAAATAAAAAGTTTACTGGTTCACATCAATGGGGCTCCCATAAAAAACCAAACGACGTTTAAATATGTGGACGCCATTGTTCGAAAAGGGACAGCACAACAGTTGTCTTTAGGTTATCTGGTGGCTGAGGTGGAGGTTCGAAAAAGTGATTTTATTGGTCTATCGATTGGAGAGCTTAATGTGCTTTCCGATGCGCAGGTGGGTCCGCCTCCTCAAGGGCCTCAGGTTAATATTGTAGCTTCGAACCTAAACCCTACTGTTAATGAAGACGGCAGCACATTCAACTTTCAGGTCAAAATTGACAATGCCTTGAATCAACCGGATATCGGAGTGATTACGGTTCAGTTAGAGTATCAGAAAACAAGTACAGCTCAGCCTCCATGTTGTATGAGTATTCAGTCCTATTCGAGAGGTGAAACAATTCAGGTGCCTAACTATGATATGGATTTTGACTCAAGCTCCTTGGACAATAACAATAATATCACATTGGTATTTATTCCGCCTTATGATCCTCAAACAGTGAGTTTAAAGATCAAAAAGGATCAAAGAGATGAGGCCAATGAGAAGGTTGTTTTTGCAATAAAGAAATACACCATTGATTTAGGAACTAAGGTCGAAGATGTGCCTTCGGCTATTGGACCTAATAACACATTAACTCTGACCATTTTAGATAATGATGCACCTCCGGCAGCTGGCGAGGTGACTCTCACGCAACTGATGGAGCCTGGAGGAGTTTTTAGAAGATATTGTGTGAATTGCCACAACCCTGATGAACGTCAAAATGGTCAAGCTGTCCCCTATGTAATGACTGATTATGAAAATTTAGTGGACTCCAGGAGAGTGGTTCCAGGAAACCCTATGAGTAGTTTGTTATATCGTCGCTTAAATCCTTATACGGACCCTAATGACCTAACGCAGCTACAACCGATGCCATTGAATGGTCCACTCTCCTTTTCAGAGAAAAGAATGATAGAGCTTTGGTTAAAAGCAGGAGCTAAAAATAATTAACGGGCGGTTTTGCTAGAAGAATGAGAACCTTTTTGTTTGGAAGTTAAGGTTTTGAATGAAGGGAAGAAAGCTTTTAGCTGGAGTTCTGTTTTAATTCGTTGACTAAATTGTAGGTAGTCGGCTTCCTGAATTTCTTTTACAATCCTCTGTTCCTCTTTTTTTGAAAAAGTCTCCACAATAAAAGGTGTTTTGCTATAACCATACCCATAGTCGGCAACCATAAAAGAATCTCCGAGATCTTTAATAAGAGTGGCACTGGAATAGCCGTCAAGAGCAAAAACGGTAAGTCCTTTTTGAGGGGCTTTTTTATAAACCTTCTGAGCACATTCTTTGTGGTCTAAATCATAAGCTGTTGTATAAAGTATGTAAG
>RFKI01000302.1 GCA_003694355.1 Bdellovibrio sp. | reverse complement strand
GAATGGGTGAGCCTTTATCCAATTTTTTCTGTAGTGCAGAGAGGGAAAGCCCCTTCTTTTTGAAGACTTTTTCAATGAGTTTTCTGTGGATGGTGAGAACGGGGATGGAAAGAGAGGGAAAATGATGCGAAGGTGATACCATAACAAGCTCTGAGCGAGCTGCGGTTTGAGGGCCTTGGATAAAAATAACCCCTCGGGCTCCTTTTTGTTGAGCCGTTATGATTTTTTGATGAAGAGAGCTTGATGGGTAGAGAGCCAGGCGATCTTTAGCATTAATGTCTTGAGGGAGGTCATTAAGAAGAAGCACCCATTTTCCTTTTACAGAAGAAGTGTAGGAGTTGTAGTTTGCAAGCTGAGGAATGGAGGAGTGAATTCCATACCCCATAAAGAGCACTTTACGGGCTTTAAAATCCCCTGACTTTGAGAATGGGAGGGGAGCCCATAATTTTTTTAAGGTTAAAAGTTTATTGTTGAACCATAAGGCATTGTTTTTCCCAAGCTCTGTGGCTGACTTAAAGGTAAAGTTTTGAAAATAACTTTTGTTATCCCCTACGGGATGTAAGCCGAAAAATCTAAAAATGTCAGCAATTTTTTGAGTGTAGATTTTTTCTTCAAAAGACCCAGCTTTGCGTCCTAAAAATTCTTTGGATGAAAAGAAGTTAATTAAACTTTCCACGTCATTTTCTGTAATGTATGGAGAAAGTAATATTTTTTTGCGGACCCAAGGCTTTAGCCCGAGAAGTTTTCTAGCCTTTCGATCATCCCATTTGGCTTTGTAGATTTGAGCTTGTCCATTCCTGTTTTTGAGTGTCCAAGCTAAGGAGTGCCCATCGGGTGTGAAAACAGGAAGCACATCGGCTTCAGGAGTATTTGTGATCTGTATGGGTTCACCTTTTCCATCTGTTCGAACGATAAATAGATCAAATTGGTGGGGGTTTGTTTTGTTTGCTGAGAAAATGATGTAATCACCAGATGGATGATAAAAGGGAGCCCAGCTTAGAACATTTAAATGAGTGATTTGTTTTTTCTGAGAACCATCTATTTTCATGGTGTAGATTTCAGCCAAAGGCCCTTTTGTTGAGAAGCGACGCCAGACAATAGACTGTCCATCGGGGCTGAAAAAAGGACCGCCATCATAGCCAGGAGTATGAGTGAGGCGTTTTATCTGGGAGCCATCGGCTTTCATAATATAAATATCCATAAAGTAAGATGGATCTTTTTTTAATAAAGCTTGTTCTTTTTTGGAAAGCTTGGAGGAATAGGCATGTCTATTGGAGGCAAATACAATCCATTTACCATCAGGAGAGAAAGAGCCTTCGGCATCATAGCCTTTGGCTTTTGTTAGTCGAGTGAGTTTGTTGGTTTTTAGATCTCTAACAAAAATGTCATAGTAGGGATCATAATTCCAGGCATATTTTCTGTGAGCTTTCTTTTTTCTTTCTAAAAATTCTTTTTTTGCTTTTTGGCGAAATTGTGGATCTAGGTGAGTGGAGGAAAAAAGGACTTTTCTTCCAGAAGGGTGGATCCAGGAACAAGTGGTCTTACCCTTTCCCGTAGAGATAAGTCTTGTTTTTCCAGTTTTGAGGTTCATTAGATAAATTTGATAAAAGGGGTTCCCTTTTTGTCTTTCACTTTGAAAGACCATCCATTTTCCTTGAGGATCAAAGTAGCCTTCTCCAGCTCTTCGCCCTTTAAAGGTGATTTGATGCGTTTCGGAAATAAGTGAGCTGAGCAAGGGAAGGGACTTGGGTTTTGAATATTGTTGAGATTGCTGGGAAAGGGTTTGAGTTTTCGGAGTGTTTTTTGGGGTGGAAGTTGTTTTCTTGGGCTTGTAAGCGCATGAAATGACTAAGGAGAAAAGGAGCGGAATAAAAACAAATTTTTTTGTCATGAAGACCCCCTCTTTTATTAGAGGGTCATGATATCTCTACAAAAGAAGGGTGTCAGTAAAAAATTGAAGACAGAGCACTAAGTGACTATTTGCTTCCAGGGCTGTTCTTGGAGTTTTCGTTGTTAATATCTCCGGTGAGACTGTTCACTTGGTCTACCGTTTGGCGGCGAGATTTATTGATGGGTGAGCTATCGGCTGTTTTTTGGCAGCAATTCCCAGGAATCTTTGCAGCTGTGCTTGATTCTGTTAAGGGTTTCTTTGACTGGCAGTCATCGGTTGTGCATTCCGAGGCCGCAAGAGAGGTTGCAAGAAAGAGAGCCAGTAAAAGAGAGTAGAAAAACTTTGTTTTTATCATAAGGCCTTAACTCCTTGTTTAAAGTCCAGCCAGGGCTGGCATAGCTGGTGTGATCATTTCTAGCAAATTATTAAATAAGTTGGCAATTTGAACGGCGACCAATGGGCCTTCTTTACTTTTAACCTGTTTGATTTTTCCATTTTTATCGTAAGAAATGGTCAGGGTTCCAAGTCCAGAACGTGTAATTCGAAGGGGTTTGCCAGTTCTTAGATCATATTTGATTTTAATTTCTTTTTTGGACTGATCTTTAACTTTTGAGATGCGCCCATATATATCATAAGACAAATAAACCTTTTGTCCTAAGGAGTTGTAAGATTTTAATAGATTGCATTTATGAGGATCATATTTAAAGTAACTGGTTACAGTTTCCGTAATGAGTTTGGCTGGTTTACGAGATTTTCTATTGGCTTGCTGAGATATTGATTTATTTGGCTTAAAGTATTTAGTTATGACTTTAGATACTTTTTGACACTTGTTTTCATAAAAATACAATGTTTCTTGGAATTTCGATTTTTTTCTTTTTAGGAGTCCATTCTTGTAATATTGAAAAGTGGTCTTTTTGTTATTTTCCTTAATAGCAATGGCTTTTCCAAAAACAGGATGATAAATGGTTTCAGATTTTTTTCCGTTGATGTTTTGGGTGATTTTATATAGGTAGCGACCATTTCCATCAGGACGTTTTTTCATAAAAAAATGAAAAACACTTTTATTTGTAACTTTTCCTTTACATTTTTTGATAACCGAAGAGCTATAGTGAGAAAGAACTTTTTGTTTAGCATTCACATATTTATAGAACTCTGTACAGCCTTTTCGATCTTTATATTTGATCACCCAGTCCATTTTTTTGTCATATTCAAATAATTTGAATGTTTTGTCAGGGAAGTCCACGCGAACCATATTGTGAGCGTTGTCATAGGTGTAGTGATATTCTTCTTTAAAAGCATTTTTAACCCAGACGAGGTCTTCTCCTTTGGTTTCGTAATAAGCTACGGTTTTGTTGGGCCCAACAACTTTTTTGACCTTTTCGTTTTCTGGGGTGTAATAGTATTGTAATTTCTGTCCAAAATTATTGACCACCTCTTTGAGTAGGTGTTTTTCGTAT
>RFKI01000301.1 GCA_003694355.1 Bdellovibrio sp. | reverse complement strand
TTCAACAGATGCGGACTTAACAGAGTTGCTCGGAAAAAATGGTAGAAAGAGAGTTCTCACAAATTTTACCAAAAGAATATTTTTTTCAAAGTTTGATAAGCTCTTAAGAAAAGTCTCCCAACGTTAATCCAACAACCTCCCAACTTCTTTTTCAACTTTCCTCTTCTGCTCTTTGTAGAATTCCACATACTTCTTGTATGCTTCTCCTGCCTTCTTTGAAGCTACCCTGTAGTTAGCCTTTATCCCATTATATAAGTAGTCAAGCTCCTCTTTGTCATACCTCTCAAGTATGGAATATGCTTCGAGGAAGTCCTTAGTTAGGAAATCCTTGAGCCCCTCTTTCACCACTGGTGATATAATGAGGGGCATAGAGAGGGAGAGGCAATCCAATGCTTTGTTTTGCATTCCCATCGCTATTTTCAATGGAAATAAACCAACACGAGCTTTGCCTACTTCTCTATAGTAATCCGTGACATAATTCTTGAAAACGACATTCTTGCCGCAACCTTCCTTAACAGCTTCCTCAACTCCCTTCCCTATCACTAACAACTTGTACTCGTCCTTTACCATCTCCAATGCCTTTTCAAGCATGATCTCATTAGGCAGGTATTTGTAGTTTCCTATAGTGACAAAATCAAACTCTTTCCTAACTCTAACTTTTTTTGGTATTTCTGGCTTGTTGGGGAGGATGATGGCTCTTCCTCTGTAATGACTCTGTTCCTTGTCTCTTGAGCTTATGAATAAGGCAAGGTCCGCTTCCTTTAGAGAGAACTCTATTGTCCTAATGAGAAAGCTCTCTAATTTGGATAATGTTGCTGTAACAAAAGATGGGTGTACTTTGCCAAGTTGCTCAAACTTAACAGATATTGCATCAGTAAAATCATAAACAATAGGTATGTCGGTAGTTAGTTCTGATGCCAGCATTATACCAGACATGTTGTGTGCATAAATCAGGCTAGGCTTTCTTTTCCTTATCTCGTCTTTCATAAAAGATATGGCATCGATGCTCGGAGCAACGTGCAACCTTAAGCTTCCCCAGCCTGTAAGTATGTTATAGACCTTCTCAGCGATGTTCGTCTCGGGCAATTTTATGGCCCCTCTAATTTTTATGGCATCTTTGACATCCTTGAAATAATAATAGCGTATCCTTCCAAATTTCTTAAGGAGTTCCATAGCAGTATCTACTCTCTTCTTATAACCTCCGAACCTTGGCATACATTCGGATATGAAGAATATTTCTCTCATCTCAACGCCTTTTCAACCATTCTCTTAATAAGCTTGACTTTCCTACTTTCACAAGCTACAACTATGTTATTGCGGAGTTTTTCCCCTTCCCGTAAGCTCGCAACTATTGGTGAGAGACCTTCTAACTTAACGAGTTTCCCACCTTCTTCTATCAAAGGGCTGTCATCCTTTGACACTTTTCCAGGATAGCTCACTAATGCACCCATTTTGTGGAGTTCCTCTTCAATTTCTTTCACTTCCTCACTCCTACTTCTACTGACGAGAATCGCCTGCTTATATAGCTCTCTTCTCATAAGTCTATCAGCCACCTCTACTCCTCTCAGTTTATGGAGAACGCTATCATCGCCTAAGTATAGCATATCCTCAAAACTTATGTTGCCCCTATCTAATCCTTCTCTCAGGGCTTCTTTTATCATCATCCCAGCTATCCTCACAGTCCTGTGTAGATAGACGCTGAAGAACATCATATACCTGCTAACATAGAGGGACTCTGCAGGGCCTAATCCCCCTTTTGTTAGGTATATGGAGCTTCTCCTTTGTCCTACGTGCCCTATCAGAGCATCGTATTCATTAAATCCAAAGCTAACTCCACAGTAATAAGCATCTCTTCTCAAGTAATCCAGCCTATCCGCTCCTATGCCAGTGTAGCATAGCTTTGCTTCCTTACTCCTAGTTAATTCTCCTACTGTATATGTGCTGTCTTCAAGGACTTCTTTCATAAGTTTCTTGCCCAATTCCTCATGGTCTTTTATGAGTCGTTTCTCAATGAGCACGGCTTCCCCATCGTGTGAAAATGCAACATGCCCTATGTCATGCAATAGCCCATACATCCTAGCTCTCTCAACATCCAAGGACAGCTTCTCAGCTATTTTGCCAGCCAAGAACATAGTGCCGAGGGAGTGCCCATATCGTGTGTGCATAGCTCCAGGATAAACCAAGTAGGTTGTGGAGAGCTGCCTTATGAAATGTAGCCTCTGAAAAAGCTCTCTATCAATAATATTATTCTCTTCTTTAGAGAGTTCCAAGAGCCCCCACACAGGATCCTTTATTTCTATCATTTAATAACGACCCTTTTGGAATCCAGGTCAACAACTCTCTTGATCTTTATCTCCTGTCTTTTACCTAGCCTGTTCTTCAATATTATAGATCCATCATCGTTTTTTATGGCTTCCCCGACGTAGTCGCCATATATAGTATAGACTTCGTGACCT
>RFKI01000300.1 GCA_003694355.1 Bdellovibrio sp. | reverse complement strand
TTTACATTCCCTATGTGGAAGAAGCCCATAAAGCTACCGCCTCTCCCATTGACTATCATGCCCTGAGATGGCTCCAGGACAAGTCTCACATCATTAATACCATGGTGCCTTCTTTAAAGCTTTATCACCGAAAGTCATCCCAAAATCAGCAACCTGACTACATCACGCGCATTAATTTTCTGGACCCAAGAGAAGTGCTCCTTATTGAAAGGGCTCAAAAAAGTGACCGCCTTTTACAAAAAGAACTCGCTAAGCCTTTACGCCTCGTTGGACGCTTGGAAACCTTGAAAAAAATCCACCAAAAAAACCAGCAAAGGCTTCAGGTTCTTCTGTCATTACGTCTTTGGTCTTACAAACAACTTCTCATAACTCTTCATGGAGAGCTTTTAAGTATTAAAGCTTCTTTGGGTAACTCCATCAGCGTTTTCCACAATCCTCACTCCGCTTCTCGTCTCATTGCCCAACTGCAACACCTCTCGACTTTACTCCACGAAGCTGATGCCCACTATCTTACCCAAAAAGACAAACTTTTAAATCGCTTTATTTCCCAATCTATTAATTGAGATCTTCTTTGCATTTTCTTGTTTGTTCTTTGAAAAAAACAACATACAATGAAGGCTCAATAAATCACCAAGGAGTCAACTGTGAGTTTTTGGATCGGCATAGGAACCCTTATCATTGTCGCTCTTTTTATCATAAACACCTATAACACACTGGTTAGACGTCGAAATGCTTTCAAAAATGCTTTTGCTCAAATCGATGTTCAACTCAAAAGGCGCTATGATCTGATTCCTAACCTTGTGGAAACAGCTAAAAAGTTCATGGCTCATGAAAGAGAGACCCTTGAGGGAGTGATTAGAGCGCGGAACCAGGCTTATGAAGCCACTCAGAAGGCCTCTCAAAACCCCTCTGATGCCGAGGCCATAAAAGGGCTGAATCAAGCAGAATCTCTTCTTGGGGCCAGCATGAAACAATTTATGGCTCTATTTGAAAACTATCCCACCATAAAGTCAGACCAAACCATGTCTCAACTTATGGAAGAACTGACTTCCACAGAAAACAAAATTGCCTTTGCTCGCCAAGCCTTTAATGACAGCGTGATGACCTACAACAATGCACGCGAACAATTCCCTTCGAACCTCATTGCTAACTTTTTCAATTTCAAAGAAGCCCAATTACTGGAAATTGAAAAGCCCGAAGAACGTCAGGCTGTTAAAGTTCAGTTTTAAAAAATGTCTTTTTTTGAGCGTCAGGAAAAAGCCCGAAGAAACACCAAGCTTCTTGTTTTCCTGTTTGCTCTAGCGGTTATCGGTGTTTTACTAGCCATCAATGGCGTGACCTTTCTCATTATGATCAAATACACCGCTAAAACACCCTGGGGCCCTTCAACTTCCTTTCCCATCACTCCTTTCATATGGGTTACAGGTATCACACTAATTATCATGTCTGTAAGCGGTTATCTGAGATGGAAAAAGTTTGGAGGTTCTGGAGAAAACATTGCACTGTATCTAGGAGGACAAAGAGTTTCCCCTCAAACCAACGACCCTCAAGAAAAAAAACTCATGAACGTTGTTGAAGAAATGGCTATTGCAGCCACAATTCCCGTCCCTCCCGTCTTTATTTTAAAACATGAAAATGGCATCAATGCTTTTGCTGCAGGAACCACCATTGGGAACTCAGTGATTGCTGTCACACAGGGCGCCATAGACATGTTATCTCGTGACGAACTCCAAGGCGTTGTTGCTCACGAGTTCAGTCATATTTTTCATGGCGATTGTCGCCTCAACTTAAAGCTTCTAGGTTACCTAGCAGGTATTGCCACCATTGGAACCATTGGCTTGCAAATCATGAGATCCTTATCTTACAGAAGTCACCGAAGTCGTCGACAAAAAGGCGGAGGGCAAGTGTTCTGGGTGGGGCTTTCTTTATTTATTATTGGCTCCGTCGGAGTTGTTATTGCTCGACTGATTCGGGCAGCCGTCTGCCGCCAAAGAGAATACCTGGCCGATGCCAGCGCCATTCAGTTCACACGCTTTCCTGAAGGGCTAGCTGGAGCCCTTGCCAAAATCAAATTCTATAGCAACGGATCCTTTATACAGAGTCACAAAGCTGAAGAAGTTAGCCATATGTTTTTTAGTAGTGCCTTCAGACAGTCTCTGATGGCCACTCACCCACCTTTAGATCGCCGAATTGCTCTTATAGACAAACGATTTTTGAATAAAGATTTTGTCCAACAACGCAGTCCTCAGCCGTTAAAGGCCCCAAAGACCAAACCAAACGAAAATTTAAGTGTCAAAAGTATTTTTAAGTCCTTGGGGTTGCCGCAGGAACACACCATATTTGCAGCCGCAACAACCCTTCAGGAATTGTCTAACCCCCTTCTGGAATCGGCCAGAAATGAAAACAAAGCCCCATTCGTTGCCCTCTCTTTACTTGTAAGTCCAAACCCTCAAGTACAAAAGGAACAGATCTCTCTTCTTTGTGAAACTTTTCACTGTTCTAAAGAAGAGCTTCAACAATATGTGCAGGAAGCTCAAAATCTCCCTGCTTCAAAGCGTTTAGCCTTGGTCATGCTGAGTATTTCTGCTCTCAAACAAAAACCTGAGTCTCAAAGAAAGCTTTTCTTAACGGCCATTCAGGCTCTTATCGAATGGGACGGACACCTCGACCTGTTTGAAGCCACCCTTTTGCTGACCTATGAGCACTATTTAAAAAAGCCTGAAAAAAAAGAGTATAACCCCTCAGAAACTCTAATTAAAAAGACTCAAGAAGTACGAACTGTACTTTCCGCTCTTGCGGACTATGGACACTCAGATCCACAACAAGCTTCCATGGCTTTTAAAAGAGCCTATAAAGAAGCTATTGGACAAATCTCAAACAAGCTCACTCAAAACGATTACACGGGACGCACTTTTATTCACGCCTTAAAGCAACTACAAAACTTAAAACCTCTTGAAATGAAAAAGCTTGTCCAATCCTGTCTCACCTGCATAGAGCATGATGGACAAACATCACCTAAAGAGCTGGAAATGTTCAAAGCCATTTGTCTAACTTTAGAGATTCCCTCTTGATAGTTCCTTTTTATTTCACACGACATGTTTTTCGAAGATTGGCATTCACGTCTTGAATCAGTTTTTTAAGCCTCTTTTTATCCACATGGCGCTCAGAAAGAAACTTTAAAAAAGCTTTAATTTCAGAAGGACTTTGAGAGCTCAAGGCCACCTTGAAAATATCCATTTCTTCTTGAGTTAAGCCTAACTGATCAGACAGTCGATTCAACTTTCGAATAGAACGAGGATTTTCCTTCACCATAATTTCTAAAACAGAAGCTATCTTCTCATCAGCCCTCAGCTTATCCACAAAGGAAGAGGGAAAACCAAAAAGTCTTGCTAACTCCCCATTCTTTCTCAATGCCGACAGAAAACCACTTCCAGAGGTTAACTCCAAGACCCCCATTCCAGCCTGAATAGCGCTCTCCTGAAGCCTCTTCTCCAACTCCAAAGCTCGCCGATATTGATCCGGAGTTTGACTTTCTGCAAGCCTTGAAGAAATCACTGTATCCCGATCTTCTGAATATTCAAAATATCCATGTCCCGCCAAAACAGCCCGGCCCAGTCCACTTTTAACAGCCAAAGAACTCCCTGTTTCTAAAAAAGGTTGCGCTGCCTCTTGGAAGGCTTTCTGAGCCATTTTTCTTAATCCCATCTTCACCGAAGCTGTTGCCGCCTTTACGCCAACCCCTACACCTGTCACTAAAGTGGTTAAAGCTGCCACATCAAGACCTGTGAGAGCCCATTCGGCTGCTGTCATCATTTTTTGATAGCGTTCATCTTGACTCACCAGTTCTTGTGTGGCCTTACAAACAGTATCCACCTGATTGGGCATCTGTGCCAAAGCCTGCCCCACAGCAACTGGACTAACTCTCACCAAATCTGTTAGAGAGGAGGCTTCATGAACTTTCCTGGCATACGCCACAAGATTTTCAGTCACATCATCAAGCATGGTCTTAACAAACTGATCTGGGTTAAAATGACACCCGACAGGGTTTCTCCAAATCTGTGAGGACATGCATTCTCTTCTTTTTAGCAACCTATGTGGGAGATAGCTCACATACACTTTCCCTGCTCGTGTTCTCATGCGATGGAAGTCCTTTAAGTCTAAAAGCCCTCCTGACTTATCTTTAAAAGGTTCTGTAATCATCAAAGAACCTAAGGTGTCAGAAACATTATTTAGGTATTTCTTCAAATAGAGATCATATTGCTCTTTTGTGGATGTAGCCTCCATACCTTGCTCTTTAATCAAATCTGCTATTCTTTGTTGCTGCTCCTGAAGCTCTTTAACTCTGGAGTTCAACTCATTAACGGCTTCTTTAGATGAATACTTTTTTAGCTTCCCTTGCTGAATCGCCAAACGAATGCCCTGAAGATGCTTCTCCCACTGTTTTTCCAGAAACGCTCTTGTTGTCACCGAACAAATCTTATCCGGACAAAAAGCACGAATCCATTTAGCTTTGGATAAAGGCTCCTGGGAAAATTGCAATCGATACTTTAAAAAAGACTTTAAAGCATTATCCAAAGCCAAAAGACGACTTCGCTCTATCATAACAGACCCTGAAATTTCTCGAAGATGATTTAAAACTGACGAGTTTCGCAAGGAACAAGATTCATGGCTGAACCCCACCTGAATTTGTTTAAAGGAACTCCTGTGATCCTGAAGTCCATAAGAACATTGACTGAGTTTCTGATAAACGACATCCAAGGATGGGGTGCTCTTTAAATTTTCTGAGAAGCCCAAAAGAGAAATAATTAAAACAAAAACCTTCATGCCTTCTTATCGACAAAAAGGAAAACCTTATGAGACTCGACCTTCGTATTAGCTTTTTGGTGATCATCTACAGTTAAATGAGAAGGACCTCAGAATGGACTGGCTCTTCAATTTGGATGGGGTGGCAGGATTCGAACCTGCGAATGACAGAATCAAAATCTGTTGACTTACCACTTGTCGACACCCCAATCGCAGATAAAGCTAAAGTTATTGATTTTTGATAAGAAAATCAACCATGGAAAATTGGATCTGCGCAGGGCAGCGAAACTATGTTATGGCTTTTATTTTTCTTTTTTCAGCTCCTCCAGGGCCTCACCCATTGACTTAATGGCATCCTCATAGGCCTCAAAGACCACCTTCTCAATGTGATCCCTCGTTTCCTGATTAAGAGGGTGGGCAATATCTCTGAATTGTCCATCCTTTCTCTTCTTACTAGGCATGGCAACAAAGAGCCCATTGTTTCCTCTTATGATTTTTAAGTCTCTAATGACAAAACAGTCATCAATGGTAATGGAAACATAGGCCTTTAGTCGATCTTCATTAACTGGAAAAACATTCACTTCTGTTACTTTCATCTGCTTTCTCCTTGTTGACCTCCCTTGCTGTCCTCTTTGTCGCTAACACACAACTGTCTTTTCAGGGAAGGCTTTGAAGAGTTCTCGGATAAACTGGACGAAAGCTTTAATTTTTTTAATAAAACGTCTCAAAATGAGAAAGTTTTTTGCAAAAGATGCCCAAACAGATAGGCAATTCCAGCAGCCGAAAAACCTGAAAGAACCATTTCCAAAACCTTTAGACGTAAGGACAAGCCAGAAAATATGGCAATCAGGCTCCCCACCACTGCCAGAGCTATCCCTGCCAAAAAGACAGAGGCTGCAAGAGCCATATAAGAACTGGAAAAAACAAAATAAGGAAGAACAGGGAAGAAAACCCCTATCAAATAAGCCATTCCCGTAAAAAAAGCGGAACCCCACTCATTTTCTTCAGATTTGGGTTGCAGCAACTTTATAAGAGATGAGCTCCGCGGCCCCACCTCCTTCACGATCTTAGCACTCATCTCCTTTGGAAAACCTGCTTCCTCCAACCGGTCCTGGAACTCACTCTGAGCTTTTTCTGGATCTACAGAGAAAAGTAAATTTAAACGCTCATGATTCGCTTCATTCACCTGCCTTTGTGAACGTACAGAAATAAAAGCTCCAATTCCCATGGAAAGAGCTCCAGCTATCCCCACAATCAATCCACTCATAGCCACAGCAAAAGGCTTTCCCGGCCAAGCCGCAGAAAGCCCTGTTACAGCCCCCAAAATTTCCACAAGACCATCATTCATTCCTAAGACAAAATCACGCACATGGGAAGCTCCTTTAGATTTCTTATGAAAGAGCTTTTCATGCTCCAGTTCATCAGCAATAATACCACGTAGGCATTCATTTTCCTTGTCATCCAAGAGACCTGACACAAGCACTTCATGATAAACTTGAGCCGCCTTGTTTTCCCCCATTTCCAACAAAACAATTAGATAAAGAGGGTTTATGTATTTGGCTAAGAACCGCAATAAAAAAAGGCGAAATCGTGGCGGACGAAAAGCTGGAACTTCCTGGCCCCGTCGTTCAAGAATCCCCTTCCAAAACTCAGCATGCTTTTTTTCCATCTTGGAAATCTTATGAAGCAAATGAGATAAGTCAGACTGCTGACAAGATCGAGCCAACATTTCATATGTTGTGAAATCATTCATTTCATTTTCGTAAAAATTCACAACAAGTGAATCAAAATCATCTCGAGAAAGTGATTTTTTATGTGTCATCATCTCCTAACAGGTTTTACTTGAACTCTTATATCATTTTCAGAAAAACAAGAAACCTTTTTCTTTCTTAAAAAAGGCTGCAACAAAATGTTTCTCTCACCAGAATCCCTAAAAAACCACCTTTTTGGTCATAGAAGGGTCATTTTCATCGGATTCATCAGACCGGGGAACCAGATAATATAAAAACCCCTTTTTTTTCATAACACCAGCCACTTGTTTAGCTTTTTTCCCTTCTCCCCAGTACAGATCAACGTGCCCCGTTCCTCGAATAGCTCCTCCCGTATCATGATCAAAGACAAATCTCCCCACAGTTTCCCAGCCATCGGGAAGATCGTTTTCTTCACCTTTTTCTCTTGAAAAAATAGGCTTTTGAAAGATCAAAAAACCCAATGCCCCTTTAGGAAAAAACTGATAGTCTGAAGCAATGGATCTCCCATCTTCAATGGGCGCTCCAGAAAACGTCAAAGCCTTTCCTTTGAGTTTTTTAAAAAATACATAGCTTTTATTCTGATTTAAAATAGCTTGCATCTGTTCATAGGGCAGTGAACGCAAGTGCCTTTCTATTTTTTGCAAAGACATTTCCTCTAAGGGGATCACATCCTTAAGGGCTCTACCTATAGGATAATAAGGATAACCATTCTGGGCATCATAGCCCACTCTTATTTTCTTTCCTGATGGGAACTTCAGAACTCCCGACCCTTGAATTTGAAGAAAAAAAGCTTCTATAGGATCCGCCCAGGCCAAAATATAACGAGAAGGGATGGGCGGAAATAAAGAGTCTATTTCAGCTCGTTCAAAATAAGGAACCACTTTCTTTTCTGATATAATAAGTCGTCCTCTTAAAATCCGCTCTCTTGATTTCTGCTCTATAACCCGCTCCTTAATGGAGTCCAAAAGAGGAAAACGAGCAGCAAACTCTCCCAAGTCTATACTTACAAGATCATCAGGAGTTCTATAAATGGGCTGAAAGAACCGATCCGTCCGATGTTCAGATACCTCCAAAACCGGCTCATAATAAGAAGTCACCAAAACTTCTCCCCAGTGGTCCCCACCATAGACTTCATAAACCTCAAAATCTGACTGCAGTTTTTGATAAAATGCATCTGAAGATTGAAGAAGAGACTGATAAAGTTCTTCTAACTTCTTAAAATAAAAAGACTTTGAAATTTTCTTGGGACCAAATTGTAAAAACGCCTCTTCTTTTTGCAGAGGTTGAGTTCTTAGATTTTTTTTAAAAAAATCTATATGTCGCCTCAGCGCTTGTTTCAACTGATCCAAACCCAAATCATCTGATAAAAATAGCAATGCAGGAGGATGCTGACTCTTTCTCATGGCCTTGTCAGCTGTCTTCACAGGAAGACGCGCACAACTGACCAACAATAAGACGCCAACTATCCAAAACTTCAGTAAAACCAAGACCCTAACCTCCCCATGAAGGAGTTATTCTATATCTTGGGACAAAAAGACTCAAGTTCCTTGCCTTCTTTTAAAAACTCAGCTAGCTTTCCCCTCATGAAACCAATACCAGAACTTTTAGCCCCCGCTGGCACTCTTCAAAAACTTCACTATGCTTTTGCCTATGGAGCCGACGCTGTTTATGCAGGACTCCCTTTCTTTAGTCTTCGAGCCAGAGAAAACGACTTTAGTTATGAAAACTTGAAAAAAGGAATTGAACACGCTCATCAACTCAACAAAAAGGTTTATCTGACAGCCAATATCTTTGCCAGAAACTTAAAAATTAAACCTTTTATGGAAACCATTGGCCAACTCGTTAACCTTAAACCTGATGCCTTTATTATGAGTGACCCAGGCCTTATTTCCATTGTGAAAGAAAAACACCCTGAAGTCCCCATCCACCTTTCGGTGCAAGCCAATTGCATGAACTGGAAAAGTGTAGAATTCTGGAAAAACGTGGGAGTCAGCCGCATTATTTTAAGTCGAGAGCTTCGCCTTGAAGAAATTATAAAAATGAAGGAAATGGTTCCAGATATGGAGTTGGAAGCCTTTGTTCATGGCTCCATTTGCATTGCTTATTCAGGACGTTGCCTCCTCTCTCACTACATGAGTTACCGGGACGCCAATCAAGGAGTTTGCGACAATACTTGCCGCTACCCCATGAAACTTTATGAAAAGAAATCCCAATATTATGTACAAGACCCACGCAGTGAAGAACTTTATCCCATTGATGAAGATGAAAACGGCACTTATATCATGAATGCCAAAGACCTGCGCCTCATCGAGTTCTTAAAAGAAATTATCGAAGCCGGAATTTGTTCCTTAAAGATAGAAGGACGAACAAAGTCCATTTATTACCTGGCCACAGTCACTCGAGCCTATCGCAAAGCTCTTGACGATTACCAGGCTGGACGCCCTTTTGATAAAAGTCTCATTCAAGAACTCAATAAAGTGTCCAATCGAGGTTATCACTCCGGGTTTATGATGAACAAGATCAGCCATGAACTGCAAAACTATGAATTCTCAACAACAGGCGGACAAGGGAGCCCTTTTTGTGGTCTGGTTGAGGACAATAAAAACGAATTTGCTATTGTTAATGTCCGCAATCAAATAAAAAAGGGGCAAGCCTATGAGGCCATTGGACCTCGCTCCCAAAAAGTGGTTCATGTTGAAAGCATTCTAAATAAAAAAGGGCAAGAAGTAGACCTCGTCCATAGCGGCATAGGAAATGTTATGATACGTTTTGACCAAAAACCCGAACCCTTTTCAATTATTCGAGCTCTTTCAACACCTTTATGAATTCTCTTGAAGATCAAAGACAACAAATTGATGAAGTGAACCAGGAACTTTTAAAGGCCCTTTTAAAAAGATGTCTTATTGTCAGAGACATTTTCCAGAAAAAAGCACAAAATCAAAGGCCCTTTTATGACCCTGATCGGGAACAGCAAATGTGGCAAACCATTCTTCAAGAATGGGAGTCCTGGGAAGAAGAACAAAAAAATGCTCTCCCTAAAGATTTTGTTATAGATTTTTTCTCCACGGTTTTTAAAGGCAGTCTATCTTATTTAAAGAAAGAATATCACAAGAGTGAGCGTCTTCGATAAGGAAAGAAAGCGGGCACTTGTTTTTTATACTGTAAATAAGGCTCTCCAATTTCTAAA
The DNA here is from genome assembly GCA_003694355.1 of Bdellovibrio sp. Taxonomy (GTDB): domain Bacteria; phylum Bdellovibrionota; class Bdellovibrionia; order Bdellovibrionales; family UBA1609; genus J124. The sequence continues at coordinate 6,561 of RFKI01000300.1, read as the reverse complement.
ATTAACTTTTTTTCTTCCAAATAAGTCCCTATAACCAAATACAGACTCGCAATCACGGAAAAAACCAGATCAGTGTCCTTTAAAGGACGTACCCAAAGATAAATAAAGGCTAAAAAATACCATGGGTGTCTGACATAGCGATGAAGGGGAGAAATCACAAAAGACGTTTTTTCTTCTTTCTTAAACCCCAAAAAAGAAAAGGGATCATAATACTTAAGCGTGATGAGAAAGCCCACAAAAACAGCCAACTTCACCAAAACAAAAAACCAACTCCACTGAGAAAAAGGGCCCCACACCCATACTCCCTTATAGGACTTCATCCACTGAAAGCCCCAAACCAGTAAAAAGGTAAAGAGAATATTATAAAATAAACGGTGGGAATTGAGCCTTTTACTAGGAAAGATCCTATCCCACCACTTTTTAAACGTTAAAGAAGCCAACAAAGAATGAAAAAAAAAGTACCCTATCCAAAAAGCAGCTACTTTAATTAAAGAAGCTTCTTTAAATATGAGGGCCTCCCTTTTGAATCACCTCTTTAGAAATGGCACTTCCCAGAGCGTTTGCATTATCAATAAAACGCTTGGCCAAATCTCTGGTCGCTTCTCCTAATGGTATTTCTAACCATTGAGAATCAACCCCTGGAACCGAAGTGGGAACCTGAAAGCCAAAAATGGGGTGCGTCTCCATAGGAGCTTTATCCAACTCCCCAGACTGAATGGCTTTTAAAAGAGACCGGCTGACAGGAATAGGAAAACGGTCACTTTTTCCATAACCTTTGACCCATCCTGTATTCAAAAGCCATACAGAAGCTCCTGAACGTTCCATATATTGAGCCAAAAGGTCACCATAAACAGAAGCTGGACGAGGCATAAAGGGAGCTCCAAAACAAGCACTGAACGTGGCCTGAGGCTCCTTAACGCCAATTTCTGTACCAGCGACTTTTGCCGTATAACCAGAGATAAAATGATATTGGGCTTGCCAAGAATCCAGTTTAGCCACTGCCGGCAAAGCCCCAAAAGCATCTGCTGTTAGGAAAACAATAGAGCGAGGGGCTTCGGCTTCTTTGGTTTGATCATACACACAATCCAACGCTTCCAATGGATAGGACGCCCGAGTGTTCTCCGTAATACTATCATCAAAAAAGTCAATTTCTCGCGTTTCAGGGTTAAAAGCCACATTTTCCAAAATAGCTCCAAAACGATTGGCCGCTTTATAAATCTCCGGCTCATCTTTTTGACTTAAACGGATCAGCTTGGCATAACAGCCCCCTTCTAAATTGGAAATCCCGCTTTTAGACCAAACAATCTCATCATCACCAATCAAACAACGATCAGGGTCTGCTGAAAGAGTGGTCTTCCCTGTTCCCGAAAGGCCAAAAAGAACACTGGAGTTTGTACCGTCCTCCAAACAATTTGCAGAAGCATGCATGGGAAAAATGCCATACTTAGGAAACAAGTAATTACAAAGGGTGAATGCTGACTTTTTAATTTCACCAGCGTAAGCCGTTCCAACAATGCCTACTTTTAACGTTTGAGGATCCAAAACAATCACTTTTTCATATGGAAAGTCCAAGCCCAAATCCATCACACGGTTTTCAGGAACATGAAAAATTTGGATATGGATATCATCAGGAACTTGAGCCCTTAAGCTTTCAATGTAAGAAGCACGAAACATATTTTGAGCAAAAGCAGCATGCCAGGGACATAGAGTTTTAACAGTGACCTTAAAGCAGCCCACATATTTTGTCACTTCATAAGAGTGAGATTGTTTTTCTATAAAACTCTCAATGCTCTTAAAAATTTGTTGAGCTTTCTCAACTTCAATGGGTTGATTCACGGCCCCCCAGTGAATCTCCTCTTTAAGGCTAGGATGAGCAACAACAAATCTCTCTTTCGTGGAGCGCCCTGTAGCGGACCCGGTTCTCACCACTAAAGCCCCATCATGACTTAAAACCCCTTTACTTAACTTTAAAGACTCTTCAATAAATGCGGCTTGATCCATCGACTTTCTCCTGTCTTATAGTTTTTTCGTATTCAAACAAAAAAGTAAAAAAGCTTCCATAAGATTTTCTAAAAACTTAATAGAGATTATGTATTGCGTCAACTTCGAAAAGACTCTGAAGTAGACTTTTAAACACGCCTAAGATATTCCCCCCTCTTCAAGACACCTGTTTCTTCATTGAAGATGTTGGAAAAGGACTTTTCTCCATCCCCGTTTTTTCAAAAGGAATCCACAAAAACCACCATAATTTCAAATACTTGGGGTCTCTGAAATCAGGAAGTCCGATTTGCATTTTCTCATGCCCCTTTAAAGGCTGAGCCTTATAGGTTTTGAATAACCGATCCCAGAAAGAAAAATTAAACCCGAAGTTACTATGAGTCTCTGCTGGAATCACAGAATGGTGAACCCGGTGCATATCTGGAGTCACAATCATCTTTCTTAAAAAACGATCCACCGATAAAGGTAAATAAAAGTTTCCATGATTAAACATGGCCATCCCGTTTAAGATCACCTCAAACAACACCACAGACGCTATCGGCGCTCCCCAAAGCACCACCAAAGCCATTTTAATGAGCATGGAAAGAAAAACCTCAATGGTATGAAAACGGGCTCCTAAGGTGAGATCATAGTCCATATCCGCATGATGCACACGATGAAGCCGCCAGAGTATGGGGATTCTATGGAAAAAGTAATGTTGGGCATAAATGGCAAAATCCAAAAAGACTACACAAAAACCAACGCTCACCCCATAAGGAAAATGAAAATGATTAAAAAAACCTACTCCCTGTTTCTGAGCCCAAAGAGCGGTACCCACGGCGGCACTCCCCGACAAAAAAGGAAGAGTGTACCTCAAGACAACAGAGTTCAGAAAAACCACACCCACATTGTGAGGCCACCGTTTCACTCTCCCATAAAGGAGTTGACGGCGTGGCCAAAAAAATTCCAACACCGCCACAATAAAAAATATCAGAAAAAAACTCCCCAGTCTGATTTCACTTCCAAACTTCAGGAAATACGCCTCCATAATATTTCCCCTTTGATGCAAACATGCAGAACAACCACATTCTTGGTATGTGTTCTTCAAATCCTTTTTATTACAATTTTCTATTAAAAAAGTTTTTAAATCAGTATTCCTCACCCTCCGGAGATTAACAAGCACAAAAAGACGTCTTGTCTGGTCAAGCTCATATTGACCTTTAAAGTTTTTCTCCCCTAAACTACCATATACATTCCCAAGCTGTTTTTAAACTTTAACTTTTAAAGGGGGGAAAATGGAAACAGTTCTTCATAACTCCATCCGGGAATATTACGGACAAGTTCTCAAAACAAAAGAGGACCTTAAAACATCAGCTTGCTGCACAGGAGAATCTCTACCTCTCCATCTGTCCGCTCTCCTAAAAAATATCCATCCCACCGTGAAAGAAAAATTTTACGGTTGTGGTACGCCCTTTCCTGATCTTTTAGAGGGGCTTACAGTTCTCGACCTGGGGTCTGGATCAGGCCGAGATTGCTATTTGTTTTCTCAATTAGTGGGTCCTTCGGGGAAAGTTATTGGCGTCGACATGACAGAAGAACAAATTCAAGTGGCCAAACAATTTGAAAAATACCATCAAGAAAAGTTTCAATACGAAAAAAGCAATGTTTTCTTTTATCAATCATACATTGAAGATTTACATAAAGTGGTTCCAGATCAATCTGTGGATCTCGTTGTCTCCAACTGCGTTCTTAATCTCTCTCCCTACAAAGATAAAGTGTTCTCAGAAATCTTTCGCGTGCTAAAACCCGGTGGGGAACTCTATTTTTCAGATGTTTTTGCAGATCGAAGAATTCCTCAACACCTTATGAAAGACCCCATTCTTTTAGGTGAATGCCTGAGTGGAGCTCTTTACATAGAAGACTTCAGACGCATGCTTTCTGAGCTTCAAATTAAAGACTTTCGCATTGTTAAAAAAAGCTCCATTACCTTACATGATCCGGAAATTATCCAAAAAATTGGAATGGTTCAATTCCACTCCATAACCATTAGAGCTTTTAAACTCCCCCTTGAAGACAAGTGCGAAGACTATGGACAAATAGCCATATACAAAGGCACTATTCCCCATCACCCTCATGGATGGGCTCTGGATGACCACCACTATTTTGAAGCCCACAAGCCTTTACCTGTTTGCGGAAACACGGCCGACATGCTCTCCCAGACACGATTTAAAAACCACTTTGAAATTATGGGATCCAAAGAAATTCATTTCGGTTTATTTAAAGACTGTGGGCCTAGTCAGGAGAACACTTCTCCAGAACCCGCAGGGTGCTGTTAAAAGGGGGAGTTTATGATGATTTCATTTTTCATTTCAAGTTTGCTATTTATTGTCACTCTTCACTCACAAGCGGCCATTCCTCAAAAATGGCTCTTTACAGGATCGAGCACTGTAGCCCCTGTGGCAGCAGAGCTTTCAAAGGCTTTTGAAAAAAAACACCCTTTGTTAAGAATTGATGTGCAAACAGGAGGGTCCACAAAAGGCGCCATAGATACTTTAAAAAGTCTCAACGACATGGGCATGATCTCCCGAAAACCTCATTCTGGCACAGAGCAAACCTTAAAAACATTTCTTTTAGCAAAAGATGGCATTGCTATGATCGTTCACCAGTCTAATCCCCTCACAAACCTTTCTCATCAAGAAGTTCAGAAAATCTATAAGCGTCAAATCACAAACTGGAAAGCCTTGGGGGGGCCTGATGCTCCCATTATTCTGGTTCACAAGGCTGAGGGGCACTCCACCTTGGAGCTTTTCCTTAAACACTTTCGCCTTAAAAGATCAGAAGTAAAGCCCCATATCGTTATTGGTGATAATGAACAAGGAATTAAAACGGTTGCAGGAAACCCTCATGCCATTGGATATGTTTCCATCGGAGCTGCTCTACACAATATATCCTTAAAAACGCCCATCAAAATGCTCAAGCTGGATGGCATCACTCCCAGCCTTCAAAATGTTCAAAATGGTCAATATCCTCTGCAACGCCCCCTTTATTTCGTTTATAAAAAATCAACCCCTCTTATTGAAGAGTTTTTAAGTTTTTGCCGGTCCCATGAAGCTCACCAAATCATACAGAAATTTTACTTCTTACCCATACATTAAGAGTTCTCTTGGTGAACTCTTAATTAAACTGTGTGCATTCACTTGCATTTTAGCAGTGTTATTCATTTTTATTTATACCATTCAACCAGCTATAAACTTTCCTTCCAAACTTTGGTCCTCTCTTTTTCAGTCCCAATGGGTACCAGCAGAAAACCTCTATGGCCTCTTGCCTCTCCTGGCCGGTTCTTTTCTTTGCGCCTTTTTTTCCTTCCTGATAAGCTTGCCCTTAGGACTCTTCAATGCCTTGTTTATTCATTTTTTTAGTCCCTTATTTCTCCGCAAAAACCTTCTGGCCTTCTTTCAAGTTTTAAATGGTATCCCTTCTGTTTTATTTGGATTATGGGGCCTGATGGCCATTGTTCCCACTCTCGCTCAAATACAACAACCTGGCATGAGCCTTTTGGCATCTGTGATCATCCTTTCCCTTATGACATTGCCCCTGACAACCCTCTCATTTTATTCTTATATTCAAAGCGCCAACCAACACTTTATAACCGCAAAAAGTCTGGCTCTTTCGAAAGAAACTTATATTTTAAAAGTTCTTTTTCCCCTTATCCGAAAAAACTTGCGTTCAATTTCTTCTCTTCAAATAGGGCGAGCTCTTGGAGAAACCATGGCCGTGCTCATGGTCAGCGGCAATATTGCTCAAGTCCCCTCTTCTCTTTTCCAACCCATTCGGTCCATCACTTCCAATATTGCTCTGGAAATGGGATTTGCCACAGACTCTCACCGGGCAGCCCTTTACTTAAGTAGCCTCGTCTTAATGGGACTTATTCTTTGCCTCTTTTTTCTTCTGGAACCACGAAAGGACTCCGCCCTATGAGAACTTTATGGCTTAAAAAGTCCTTACTTCAATTTTTCATTACAAGTGCTCTTCTTCTTTCTCTAAGTGCTTATGGGTGGTTCCTTGGAGACCTTCTTAAAAATGGATATGACCTGTCCCTCCAGTTCCTTTTTCAAAATCCCGCCGATGCGGGGAGAACCGGTGGTATTTTCAGCATCCTCTCCTCCACTCTGATATTGATTGGACTTTCCCTCTTGTTTGTCATTCCCTTTGGACTGGGAACTGCTCTTTACTTGCACACACACCCTACTCCAACCATCATAACAAGTCTTAATCTCCTGGCCGCCACCCCCTCTATTATTTTTGGACTTTTTGGCAATGCCTTTTTTGTTTATCAACTGCACATGGGTTACTCTCTTCTGGCAGGCGCTCTTACACTGACCATTATGGTACTCCCTCTTTTTGTTCATACCAGCCTTGAAGCCTTAAAAAATGTTCCTTCTTCTTATGTGGAAGCGGGAGTTTCATGTGGACTTTCTCCTTTTTCGGTACTCACCCAGGTCACTCTTCGATGTGCAACCCCCGGCATTCTAATGGCTTTAGCTCTTAGCCTTGGAAGGGCTCTTTCCGAAACAGCCGCTCTTC
>RFKI01000299.1 GCA_003694355.1 Bdellovibrio sp. | reverse complement strand
GCATGGTGTTTTTCAAAACTTCCCTTTGGTATTAAAAAGTTTTTAGGAACTTTAATTGGTGTTTTTGTTTTTGATATATTGAGAATTCGTCGAAAAGTGGTTCTGGAAAATCTAAAAATAGCTTTTCCTGAAAAATCAAAAAAAGAGCGATTGCAGCTTGCTCGACGATCCTACATTCATTTGGCTTTAGGTCTTTTAGAATTTTTTGATTTCCCTTTTTTGAAACAGAAGAATAAAGATATTTTTATTTTTCATGGATGGGAAAATTACAAGGAGGCCATGGCGTCTCAGAAGGGCGTGTGTTTATTGTCCTTGCATTTGGGAAATGGGGACATGGGGATTGCTGCTCTTTCTTTAAATGGAGTTCCTCTTACTGTGATTACCAAATTTTTTAAAATTCAATGGATTAATGACCTTTGGTTTGGTCTAAGAAAAAAGATGGGGACAGAGTTTATTGGTCCTCGTAATACTTCTTTTGCTGTTTTAAAGGCTTTAAAGAGAAAGCGAGCTGTTGTTTTTGTAATGGATCAGTTTACAGGACCTCCTATTGGTTGTCGTGTAAAGTTTTTTGGTGTTGAAACAGGGGCCGCCATGGGGCTAGCTACTTTGGTTAGACGTACTCAGGCCCCTGTGGTTCCCACATATTGCTTAAGGGATGATAAAGGGAAAACGCATGTTTTTTTTGAAAAGGAAATGCCTTTGCTAAATCCAAAGGGTTTAAGTGCCCAAGAGCATATTGAGGCATTAACTCAATTGTACACATCCAAGGTCGAAGAGCTTGTGAGTAAATATCCAGAACAATGGATGTGGCTTCATCGGAGATGGAAAGTTTTTCGTGACACCCTGGGTTCGCAAAAATAAAATTCATAAGGAGGCGATATTGAAAGGGTTAATAGTTATTTTTTTTTCGTTAATTTTTTGGGGGTGTGCTTCCAAGTTTATTGAACAGAAAAAAGTTGAAGAGATCAAAAAAAATCAGGAATTTAGTCAACTTGTTAAAATTAAGGAACTTCCAAATAAACCCTCTCAATCGACTCCGCCTCCTCAGAAAGTAGAGGCTAAACGAAAAAAAGCAAAAAAAAGAAAGAAAATTGCGAAAATGAAAAAGAATAAGAATACACAGACACCGAAAAAGGTGATTTCAAAAAAGAAATCTGAAGAGACAGTTCAAATCTCTAAACCTTTTCCTTTTCGAATTGGCGAAAAGGTGGTTTTATCAGTGAATTACTTTAAAGTTTCTGCAGGAACGATTACTTTTGAGGTTTTGCCTTTTGCCTCTGTGAATGGACGTAAAGCTTACCATTTTGTAGCTCGAGTTAAGTCCAATAAAGTTTTTTCATTTTTTTATAAGGTAGATGATTGGGCTGAAACCTATGTGGACCAAGACACTTTTTTGCCCTTGGCTTTTAATGTTCATGTTAATGAAAGTCAGCATGCCAAAGAAATAAAAATGTATTTGGATCATAAAAACCTGAAAGGAACTTATTGGGAAAAAAAGATAGATAAAAAGGGAAAAAAAGAAAGCAAGAAAAAAGTTTGGGATATAAAGCCGCGAGCTCAAGATGCGTTGAGTGTCTTGTTTTATCTGAGATCTCAAGATTTGAAAGTGGGAAAAACTATTCACACTTTTATTGCTGATGATGGGAAAAATGTGATCTTTACCGGAAAGGTTTTAAGAAAAGAAGCTCTGAAAACAGATTTGGGCACTTTTCAAACTCTTGTGGTGAAACCAGAGTTTAAAGTAGAGGGAGTTTTTAAACCCATTGGGGATATATATTTTTGGTTTACTGATGATGATTATAAACAGCTTGTTCGGTTTGAAGCGAAGATCAAGATTGGAACCCTTGTGGGAGAATTGGTCGAAAAAAAATAATAAAAGATTCTTTACATAAAATCTTTAACATTGATGCCATATTTTTTGATTTTTCTTAGAAGAGTGTTTTTGGGAATATTGGCTTGAGCCACTGTTTTATTGATGCGTCCTTTATTGGCTCTTAAAGCATTTTCAATAAACTCTTTTTCTGTAATGGATTTGAATTTATCAAAGTCTAAGGGTCCAGAATATTTTTGGGGGATATAGAAGTTAGTGTGAGGTTCTTGAGGAGCTTTTTGAATATGTTCAGGAAGGCTCTTTAAAGAGATTTTGTTTCCGTTTTCTACAATGAAAGCTCTTTCTATGGCGTTTTCCAGTTCGCGAATATTTCCGGGCCAATTGTAGCGTTTCATGGCCTCAAGGGCCTCATCTTCAATTCCTGTGATTTGTGAATGATGTTTTTGGGAGAACTTTTTAATAAAGAAATGAGCCAGAGCTTCGATATCTTCTTTGCGTTCTCTTAGAGGAGGCATAAAGATGGGCATAACATTGAGGCGATAAAATAAGTCTTCTCTAAAAGTCCCCTCTTCAATCATCTTTTCAAGATTTTGGTTGGTAGCTGCAATAATTCGGGCATTGGTTTTAATTTCCCGGTTGCTGCCTACGGGCATGAATTTTTTTTCTTGAAGGACTCTTAAAAGCTTAACCTGTAATTCGGGTTTCATTTCGGCAATTTCATCCAGAAAAATAGTTCCATTATTTGCTTCTTGAAATTTACCAATTTTCCTTTCATAGGCCCCTGTAAAGGCTCCTTTTTCATGTCCAAAAAGTTCACTTTCCATCAAATTTTCAGGAATGGCTCCGCAGTTAATGGCAATGAATTTTTCATGTTTTCTGGGAGAGTTATAATGAATGGCGCGAGCTACAAGCTCTTTTCCAGTTCCATTTTCACCTCGAATGAGTACAGTGGTATCAACTTGGCTGAGTTTTTGGATAAGAGAGAAAACTTCTTTCATACTTTTGGAGGAGCCCACAAATTCGCTTTCCACATCATCATCAAAAATGGGATTTGAAAGAGCAAGGTTGGAAACCATCTCCTGGGTTTCAAGAGCCTTTTGAATAATTTGAGCAAGTTTTTCAGGTTCAATGGGTTTTTCTAGATAATCATAAGCACCGCTTTTAATGGCTTTAATGGCGTCTTGTAAGTTAGAATGAGCTGTCATGATAACAACGAAGGTTCTTGGGTTTATGGACTTAATTTGTTCAAGGGCTTCTAACCCGGACATTTCAGGCATGCGCACATCCATTAGGACGAGGTCGAAGTTTTGGGTTTGAACGGCGTTCAGGGCTTCTTTGCCATTGGCGGCTTCTGTAATGTGGAACTGATAGTCTTTCATGTGAGTTTGCAGGATGGACTTCAGAGAGCTTCGAAGTTCAGCTTCATCGTCTACAATAAGTATGGAAAGTGATTTTATTTCAGTCACTATTTGCTCCTTCTTCCACGGGAAGAAAAAAACCTATTTTTGTTCCTTTATTGGGTTGCGATTCTAAGAAGACTTTTCCGCCGTGGAGTTCTATGAAATATTTTACCAAGTAAAGGCCTAATCCAGATCCTTTTACATAATCTTGATCCTTTTTTAACCTATAAAACTTTTCAAATACAAGCTTTTTTTCTTCTTCAGGAATACCAGGCCCACTGTCTTGTACAGAAAAAAGAATGTGTTTTCCAAGGTCTTTACTTTCAATAAGAATATGGCCCCCTTTAGGGGTATATTTTATGGCATTATCCAGGAGGTTTAAGATGACCTCATAAATAAGGTTTTTATCCACTTCTATAAGGAAAAGGGGCTCTAGTTGCACTTCAAAGTGGATGTGTTTTTCTTTGATTAAAGGAAGGAGCTGTTGGACAGATCTTTTAATGATTTCATTTAAGTCTTCAGAATTTTTAATAATTTTAAAATCTCGAGATTCCACCCGAGAAATTTGAAGGATTTTTTGAATATAGCGATGAAGCTCAGAGCTTTCCTTTCGAAGGGAGAGGAGACCTTCTTGGATATCTTGAGAGGGGTTAAGTGTGAGTAGTCGATCGCAAATGGCTTGAATTTTTGCAATGGGATTCTTTAAGTCATGGCTAAAAAGGCTGATGAAATTATTTTTGAGTTGTTCCACTTCCAAAAGAACACGCTTTTCATTTTCAAGTTGCCACTTTTCATAATCTGAAACCGTAAGCTGAAAACTAAGAAAAACAATAAAGGTGACTGCCAGTTGAAATAAAGGAGGTTCCAGGGGGAGCCAAATGTAATGCTTGTCGAATAGCCAAATAGATATGACAGAGAGGGTGATACCAATCCAAAGAAAGGCCACAAAGGAAATGGATTGAGGGTAGTAGGACATAATTTGAATGCATATAAGGAGAAGTAAAAAAAGAAGAAGAAGGTTGAGTTCTAAAGGCACTTTTTTAATCCACTTATGATTGATGAAGCTGTCAATCAGGGTAGCATTTACCTCTGCTTCAGAAAGAAGACCAGTAGGAGTGTGGAAGAGATGTTCTTCTTTGGCTCCAAAGATGATAAATTTATTTTTTAGAGAATGGAGAGGGAAATCTTTAGAGAGGAATTCGTTGAGGGAAATTCTTTTATAAGTTCCAGGAGGACCTTGAAAATTGATCCAGTGGGGGGTGGTATATTTTAAAAGCAGAGGGGCTAGGGACCATTCTGGAGATTCAATCATTTTCAGAGAAAAGTGGGGCACTTCAAGGGACGGAGATATAAAAGAACGGAGGACTCCATTTTTGTCTGTTCGAAAATAGTTAAGGCCCACATTCTGAATAGAGTTTTTTTTGAAGTAAAGAGGATGTACTTGGTTTTCACTATCAAGGAGAGTGGACCACACAATTTTGGGGTTTTTAAAAATAGGCCACTTTTTTAAAGAGGAATGATGAGTGGCTTCGCCGAAAAAGAAGTCAATTCCAATTTTGCGAGGATTTCCTTGGAGAGCTCTTTTTAGAAGGTGGCTCCAAACTTTAGGGTTCCAATAGATGACATCAGATTCTTTAGTGGACTCTTTAATGGCTCGGATTAAGCTTTGATGTTTTTGTGTCAGCTCCAGCCAGTCTTGTCGGCTGCCTTCTATGATAAGAATTTGGGAAGATACAGGTTGGGGACCGCGAATTTGAAGCCGGAGGTCAAATGGCTCTCGCCAGGTGAGCCAGAGGGACCCCATTCCAATTCCCAGGCAAAGAAGGGCTCGCAGCCAAAGGCCGCTTTTTTTCCTTAAAAATCGAATACTTGTTATAAAAAGGGCTCTGAGAGAGCGAGATGTCCATTTTTTCACAGCGCAACGCATCATATCAGATTTGAAAAGAGATTTCAATTGGTTAATTAAAAAAAATCAGTATTTTAAGGAACATGGATGTTTTCAATGGTCTCAGACAAGTACCCTTGCATTTTGGTCCCAGTGTTGTGACTATTGGCAATTTTGATGGGCTTCATTTAGGACACCAGTGCCTGGTTAAGGAGACCATTCGGCAGGGCCAACTTTTATCTGCAAAACCTGTGGTGTTTACTTTTTCTCCTCATCCTGTAAAGGTTTTATTTCCTCAACGGCCCTTTTATTCCCTTTTTTCTAAAGAAACTTTAAAAGAAGAGCTGGGAAAAATGGAGGTGGGGGCCTTGATTCTGGAGCCTTTTACGAAAGAGTTTTCTCAGATTCGAGCTCAGGATTTTATTAAAAGCCTTAAGGAAAAGTTGCATCCTAAAGCGATTGTGGTGGGTCCTAATTTTAGATGGGGCTTTCGCCATGAAGGGGATATAAAGCTTTTAAAGGAACTTGGAGAAAAGATGGGGTTTCAAACCATTGTTGTTGATCCCGTTTTGAAGGAAGGGCGTGTGGTATCCAGCTCCTGGATTCGGGAGCTTCTATTAAAAGGTGATGTGAAGAAGGCTCATGAACTTTTAGGTCGTCCTTTTTTTCTTAAAGAAGAAGTTAAAAAAGGGCAGGGTCGTGGACAACAAATATCGATACCCACAGCCAATTTTGTGCTCACTGACCCTTATCCTTTAATGGACGGTGTTTATATAACAAGAACATGGAGAAAAAATAAAGCCTATCCTTCTGTGACGAATGTTGGAGGAAGTCCCACCTTTGGAACGCAAGGCCGTCTTGTGGAAACTCATCTTATTGATGAAAAAGCAATGAATTTATATGGGGAAGTTCTAAAGGTTGAGTTTTTAGATTATCTGAGAAAAAGGAAAAAATTTTCTTCTCTTGAAGAGCTAAAGGCTCAAATTGGAAGAGATATTGATCGAGCCAGAGATTTTTTTAAGTCCTAAGGACACGCCTTGGAGAATTTCCAGGATGTCAATATCCTCATTACATTTAATCTGTTGGGAACAGTGGCGTTTCCAGCAAGGGGCACAAGACTTTCTCGTTTGAACTTTAACTCCTCGATGATAAAAGTCAATTTCTTGGGGGCAGGTGGGGCCAAACCAAGCAACCACCCATTTTTTAAGAGCAATGGCCATATGCATTCCCAAGCTGTCTCCACTGATAACAAGATCACAAGCTTTTACAGAGCAGAGCCCGTCACGAAGACCTTGGTTTGTGGGTGACAGAATAACAGGAAGGTTTTTGGCGATTTCTTTATTGCGCTTTTCGTCTTCTTTCCCTCCAAGAAGTATCACTTGAATGTTATGCCACTTATTTAAGAGAGATTGAATGAGCTTTCTTTGAGAGGAAATGCTGAGTTTTTTGTAGGGAATGGTGGAGCTACAGCCTGTATTTATGCCAATGCAAATTTTTTGTTTGCCTTCTGACCAGAGTTGGTGACGTTTTTGAGAAAGAGCCTCTTCTTCTTTTGTAAGAAATATTTCATATGGCTGGCCTTTATAAGGTCCCAGTTCCAGAGCTTCATAAAGGAGTTGATTTTCTGTTTTTTGATTTTCAAAAAATTTTTTAGTGTTAGATAGCCCTATTTGCCAAAGTTCCTCTGCGGCAGGAGTGGCTGGAGCTATTCCTCGATAACCTTTGGGAATATAAAAACCAAAAAGCTTTTGAGGGGAAAGGTTTTTGATAATGCTAAAGGCTTCAGGTGATTTATCAATACAAAAGCCAATGTGATAATGAAAAGCTGAAAGGTGTAGAATGTTTTGAGCAGAATTGGTGCAAACCCTATCAATCAAAGGATTGTTTTGAAGAAGATGGTGGGCGGGACTTTGAGTGACCCATGTAATATGAGAATGGGGATATTTTTGTCGAATGCCTCTGAGGAGGCAGGTACTTCTTAAAACAGCACCGAGAGCTCCCAGGTGAACCATGAGAATATTTGTTTGAAGGGGCTCCATGTGTGGACATTTTGGCGAACAGGATTCATTTTTATGACATGGTCGATAACCGTTAAAAAAACGACAGTTTAGCATAGCCATGTGCGCTCCTCTAGTATAAAGGATATTCTTCGCCAACGGTCACTGAAGGCTCTGTTGAAGGCTTTTGGCGATTGAGTTTAGCTCCTAAAATATTGGTTTCATCCTCTTTGCCAGATTCATAATAAAGAAAAAAGGGTTTATCTGAAATCACTCGTGTGCCTGCAGCGAAACTGACCACATTGCTAGTTGTTCCAAAATATACTTTATCTGGAGTGATGCCATCAGATGATGTGGTGGCTGAGGTGATCAGTGCCCCTGAGGAATCGTAAACTGAAATCGTTGAAGAGTAGAGAGAGGCAATGGCAATATATTGACTATCTGTGGGGATAATATAGGTGTTGCTGACTTCAGAAGTTGGGACAAAACTAAAAGTGTCTGAACCATCAGAATCTGCTTGAGCAAAAACAAATATAGGTTTGTCAGATACAATATGAAGGGCATCCCCGCTGCCTTGGCTGGCAGACCCTGTATTGATTTGGATAGTTTTCCCTTTGTTTCCTGAAAAATTTTGAGGAGGACTGTTAGAACTGAAATAAATGGTGCCAGAGGTACTGTCTTGTGTGATTCCGATGGTGGCTGATTGGGAGTTTACTCCTAAAAGGTCCGTGTCTGGAGGAAAAATAATAGTGGGATCACTAGTGTTGTTGCCTTGATAAAAGCCTAATAAAGGAAGGTCACTTTCTAGGAGACCAAAAAAATCAAAATTAAAAGCAATTTTTTTAAACTCTCCAGGATTGACTGTGGAGTTAAAAGTTCCTTGGAAATTGCCTGAGCTATTATAGTTAGAAATTGTTACACTTGCTGTTGTTGATGTGGAAGGATTATAAACCTCGAAATAGTCCGAATATCGTGATTTGGTATATCCTAACGAAGTGGAGGCTAGATTAATGTGGCTAATGGAATCATAGGCTGAATTGACACTTGTCATTCGCCCTTCTATGGGGCCATTTGAAGAAATGGCTCCCAGAGAGGCTTGACTTATGGATGAGTAACCATAAGTATCCAGCGTGATGGAAGAAGTTCCAGAGGATGTGGTCACAGTAATGGTGTTTTCGTCACTATAACTGGCTATGTTCATGGTTTGAGCTGAAGAACTATGTAATTCAAAATAAGAAGTTTGAGGGGTTGAATAGCTAAATACATTACCAGGATTGGAATATGCTGAGGCTGTAGCATTCCCATAGATCATTTGGAACTCCATGGTTCCAGAGGAGGGAACTTTGATCCAGATGATAGAACTTCCAGAAGGATTCCATATTTCAATCCAATAATCAAAAAGTGTAAAGCTGGAATCAATAAATCGAATGTCTGAACCATCAGGATTTATATGAGAGTAATCGAAGTTAGATGAGGTTAGAAGAAGCTTCACTTGTTGTTCATCTGCCTCAGTGGGAATGGAAAGGGAGATTAGACGCTGATATTTAAAGTTACAAGCTTCATCAGTTGAAAGAGTATTTGAGTTTGAGAACAGTCCTAAATAAAAATCTTGTAATAGTGATGGGATGGTTGGGATAGGTTTTGTTGGGTTTACTCCACCACAAAGGGCATTGGATAACAGATCTCCCGTATCGGAGTTAAATTGTGCGCAGCTTGTTATCAAATTAATAATCAAGAAAAAAAAGGAGAGTTTTTTATTCACTTTAAAACTCCCACCATATTGTAAAGTAAGGGTTTAAAGAAACTTTTGAAAGGGGGGGAGAGAGACTGGATTCTCCAGAACTATCTGAGTATTTGGGGTAAATAATGTATTTGTAGGTGATTTTAGGTCCAAGAAGGAAGTTGGGGAATAACTCAAAATTCAATCCCAGATCAATTTGTCCTCCCCAACCGCCTAGATAAACAGCTTTATGGGTGTTTTCATCAATATCCCATCGTGCAAGAGTCAGAACATGGAAGCGAGCATAGTAACTTCCATAAATATAACCTCCACTTAAACCCAGAGAGGATCGGAGATAGTTGTATTTTGTGTCAATACCTGTGCTCGGAAAATTCTCTGAGACCACTTGTTCATTTTCTGTGGAGTAGAGCATTCCAATGTACCAGCCGCTTGCATACTGGTATCCAAAGTTAAGATCGCCGTACAGTATTTTTGTAGTAGACATGGATGAAAGTCTTCGGGTATCTACACGGAAAAAAAATCCTGGATTGAAAATGAATTTTCCTTCAGAAGACGATGAAACAGATGCTGTATTTTGACAAGACCCTTTGGGGGGACTTAACAAAAAGATAAAGAAGAAGATAAAAAAATATTTTTTTCTTATACGCATTTTCTCTCATTATTTATTTTAATTCTTCTTTTGCATAATATGGATGTCTCATTGATATGTAGAAATCTTCTAGTCTTAAGTCATAAGACCTTTAGAATATTTTATAAGCTTATTCTGCCCTTAAGTAGATAAGATTTTTGAATGAAATAAAAGTGTCCGAATAGAAAGGAGTTATGGAAAACACTTCAAAAAAGGAAAGTAAAGACGATGTTTTAAAAAAAACATCTGATTTGCCTGGATTGATGGGGTATTTTGAAAGTGCTTTAAGGCGCTTTCGAACGTTGATGTTTGTATTGACTCTTTCTCCTTTATTTTTTGTTTGTACATTGGTTTTGGGAATCTCTTTAACCCCTGCTTTAATGTTTTTTTATTATATGGTTCACTTTTCAGAATCATGGAGTGTGTTTTTAAAGATTCCATTTTTGGCTTGGAGCCTGTCTTTTGGGTATTTAATTTATGGAATCACTTTAATCTTTGTGGTTCCTTTATTTAATTTTCTAATGCCTTTTCGGGTTAAGCCATGGAGAGGGATATGGTTTTCCGTACAAAGTATTCCATGGTATGTGCATAATGCCTTAACTTACTTGGTTAGATATACTTTTTTGGAATTTATAACACCGACACCTCTTAATATTTTATTTTTCAAAATGATGGGAATGAAGATAGGAAAAGGAGTTGTTATTAATACAACTAACATTTCAGATCCATGCCTTATTGAAATAGGAGACTATGTGACCATTGGGGGATCCGCTACCTTATTTGCTCACTATGGTCAAAAGGGATATCTTGTGATCAGTAAAACAAAGATTGGCTCA
Organism: Bdellovibrio sp.; assembly: GCA_003694355.1. Lineage (GTDB taxonomy): Bacteria > Bdellovibrionota > Bdellovibrionia > Bdellovibrionales > UBA1609 > J124. The sequence goes on along the minus strand of RFKI01000299.1, from coordinate 1,204 downwards.
GGAAGCACTATTGGGCTTAAGGCGAGTGTTATGGGCGGCGTTCATATTGGGGAAAAAGCTTTAGTGCTTCCTCATGCTGTTCTTTTGCCAAGAGCTCGTGTCTATGATGGGGAAACAGTGAGCGGCGTTGTCTCTTTAAGAAGGCATGTTGTGAAATAAGATTTTTGTCTAAAGACAAAAGTCTATAATTGGCCGATATTTTCCTTAGTCCTGTAATACAGACATCTTTATGTGCCGAATAAGTGTCAGATAATATTATGAAAAAAAGATCACAAACGCTTTTAGAAGATACACATGTCGGTCCTTACAAGATCATTAAAAAGATCGGAGAGGGCGGCATGGGAACTGTTTATGAGGCTGTTGAAGACCTCTTAGGCCGTCGTGTAGCCTTAAAGTTTATCACACGCGAGTATGAAGAAAAAAAAGAAGAGCTTTTAAAGAGATTTTATATTGAGGCAAAAGCTCTTGCTCAAGTTCATCATCCAAACATTGTGACTATTTACAGTATTGGAGAGTTTGAGGGTGAGCCTTATATTGCTATGGAATATGTTCAGGGGAAAACCCTTAAAGAATACTTACGAAAAAAAGGATCCTTTTCCCTTGAGGAAGCGATTCCCATTTTCCTTCAACTCTTAAAAGCGGTTAAAGCTCTCCATGATCGAGGTATTATCCATCGTGATTTAAAACCACATAATATTATCATCCAAGACGATGGAACAGCGAAAATTGTTGATTTTGGAATTGCTAAATTATCTGATAATGATGTTGATGTAACTCGAGCAGGAGCTGTTCTGGGTTCTGTAAGATATATGTCTCCAGAGATGGCAACGGGTAAAAATGCAACTAAACAGTCTGATATTCGAAGCCTTGGGATTATTTTTTATGAAATGCTTGTTGGGAAAAGCCCTTATGAAGCCAAAGAATTTCATTTACTTATTCAAGAAGTAATTAAAAAAGACATACGGATACCTGTTTCAGCTTATGTAAAAGTGCCCCTTGAATGGCGTAATTTATTAAATAAAATGTGCGAACGAGATAGAAAAAAGCGCTATGAGAGCATTGATGATATCCTGTTAGATTTTCAAAGTGCTTATGGTTTGGATATAAGTAATTCTTTAAGCATTTCTCTGGGCATGCAAAAATCACTTGAGAACATTTCAAAGAGACAGAATTTTAGAAAATATGTTGCATTAGGGGTTGCTTT